>CALHZE010000039.1 GCA_938040915.1 uncultured Bacteroidia bacterium
CGCGCCATTCGGCGCGAGTTGCGGGTTTAGCACGCTAAACCCCTACGGGGGATGGGGGTTTTGCGTGCCATTGTACGGACGCCCATCGTGTGCGTCCGTCTTTTACGTCGCCTGCCTGCTTATTTTTGTACGGACGCCTATCGCGTGCGTCCGTTTTTTTTGACCGCTCGTCGCCCGCACGGGCTGTCCGCCCTTAGGACCCCGCACGGGCTGTCCGACTTTAGGACCCGCCCGCGTAGGACTCTATTTTTGGGGAAACGCGGCTGCAATGTCCAAAAACGACTCGGCATTGAGCGAAGCGCCACCAATCAAACCACCCGAGACGCCAGACTGAGCAAAAATATCAACCGCGTTAGACACATTACAGCTACCTCCGTAAAGCACCGGTACTTCGATCCCCGTGCGACGTTTCATCTCATCGGCTATGAGCGAACACATCATCCCCGCTTCCGCGGCTGTGGCGGTCATTCCCGTGCCAATCGCCCAAATCGGCTCGTAGGCTATCACGAGTCGCGTCGGGTCGGCATACCCGAGGGTGTCGAGCTGTGTCAAAACAAAATCCCATGCCGCATCGTCCCCCCTCTGGCGAATCTCTGCACTTTCGCCGACACAGTAAAAGGGGGTGAGTTGCGCCGACTGTGCCATAGCGATTTTACGCCGCAAAAGACCATCGTCCTCGCCGAAACGTGTGCGCCGTTCAGAGTGACCGATGAGCACTGCCTCCACCCCATAAGAGGCTAAGATTTGAGCCGACACCTCGCCCGTAAAAGCACCCTTCGGCTGGTCAGAACAGTCTTGCGCCCCCACGACGTAGGAACTATCTCCCACACACGCTGCTAGGTGCACAAAGGTCGGAAAAAGGTAAATCTCTACGTCGGAGGCACGCTCTTTTACCAATCTTTTGAAAGAAACGAGAAACGACTCTGCCTCCTCGCGAAGCATATTCATTTTCCAGTTGCCGGCAACGATCTTGCGTCCCATGGTTATATTCTCCTATTGAGTTGACTATATTCTAAACAAATATAAACAATATCGTACGAATTGCCGCATGCCGCCCCATCCCTTAGAGCCGTTTGTCGCGCGTTCCCTATCCGCTCTCCTTACAGCTTACCCGCCGCCTGCTTGCGCAGCAGCTCGCGGTAACGTTGCTGTGCTTGCACGGTCTCGCGCGACGTGCCACGTTGGAAGACAAAGGCCTTTTTGTCACCCTCGGCTTTCATCTTGCGCTTACGCTTGGGGAGCTTCTTGATAAACTTCATATAATCCTGATTAGAAGACGTCGTGTACATCGTGAAGCCAAAGTAGGTAAACGTGTAATGAACCCCTGGGGATGGCTCCAAGTAGAGTACCATCCGGTCACCCGCGTTACGCTTGATAAACTCGATGTAGCCGTTGACCTTCTTGTTTATCCGCTCTCCCATCAGCGAGCCGATACCGATACGCCCCACCGAAACGTAGGAATAGTTGTCCTGATCCCAATGTAAGGTGACATCGCTGAGCGATATCGTGGCATCAAGCTGCGGCAAGGGGTCTTTCACCTCACCAAAGAGGTCGATCTGGTCAGCTACGCGCGAGTAAAGCGTGTAGGGCAACCGCGCCCGCAACCCATATTTATAGCTCTCTAGACGCTCCTCGACAGGGTCAAGATCTGGGTTCTGCATGATCGCCTGAATGAGAAAGAGCATCGCATCCTTAGAAAAATGGAACTTGAGGTCAAGGAAACCCCTCAGAGAGTTCACCGTGTCTTGTTCGTCATACTGCATGCGCCCCGTGAGCTGTGTCTTAACACGATTGAGGTCAAAAGGCATGCGGATCTCGCCCTCGGTAAAGAGACGACACGCGCTCGGGTCAACCTCCAGACGCTGCGCCACCGTGTCGGTATTGACAAAGAGCACCGAGTCGGCCATCACAAACCGCCCACGCTGGTTGTTAAACGTCAAAAAGCCGTGGGGACGCACCAAATCGCGGTCAAGAGGACGGAAGCGGCGACTCACAAAGCTCCGGTACAGGTGGGTCGAGTCATTGGAGATTACAACCCCCGAGGCGAGCCACTTGTTATTGAGGTTACGCTGCGGAAAGTCGATCGGGATCATCAGGCTGTCTGGCTTGAGGCGTGCCGCAAAGCTCAACAACTCGGGGCGCATCGTCTTACACGTATAAAGCGGCTGCGCCCCACCCTGGAACAGGAAGTAAGGCTCGTTGGCATCGACGGTCACCTTCCCCTCATAGTGGAAGCGTGGGCTGAGCTTAAAGTTCTGCTCCACAGTCGCAAAGCCGTATGCTTGGGTGGCATTCCCCTCGTGCGGCGGCGTGATGTAGATAGAGTCTAGCTTTATCTGCTCTGCCGAGTCGCGCTCGTCAATATAGTCGATAAAGCCCTTACCCGCATAGCGGTAACGACCGCGGATGCTGAGCGAGGCATCATAGATGTGGTGATACCGCTCCGTCACATTCGTCTCCAACCGCGCATTTTCAAACGGGAGCATACGCGCCTCTTCCTCTATCGCCACCTTGCCTTGATCCGGATAAGTGACCGCATCGGCCACAAGGACGTAGGGCACCGTGTCTGCCTCCAAGCGCGGCGACCGCAAGTGATAGGTCGCATAGCGCGACATGAAATAAAGCGAATCTTCATACTGCGCCACCGAGTAGAAGATACTCCCGATCGGGATCGTGTCGCGGTCGAGCATACGCGACGGACAGAAGCGCCTCGTGGCCACCGCATCCTGCCTCGTCTGTGTCTTAAACCGCAACTGGTCTAGATCCATCGGCCAAACCACGCGGTCGGCGTGCGTGTCATACTTGAGCGCCTCGAGCGAGCCAAAGATTGAGGCATTGATACGCCAGAAGTCCCCCATACGCGTCTGATAGTTAATCCGCCCCGAGAGAAAGTCGGAAACAAACGCCTTAATCGCCGTGTTACCAGGCACATAAAAGTTGACCGCCATCGTGTCGGCATGCCACTTGTAAGAGTCAAACTGGAAAAACTGAGACGACATCGTGGCTTTCCGCATATCCACCATACCGCGCCCCGTGAGCCCGACCGGCTGGAGTGTGTAAACTCCCCGAAAGTCCGACTGCCGCTCATACATGTTATAGGGCGAGGTGCCCTCGTAAGCCCAAAAAATGTCCTTGCGCGGAAACCAACGGATGGGGTGATCATTGCCGTGAGTGTCGGGGAAGCCAATCCCTCCGTCGAGGCGCGTGACGTCAAACGCCTGAGTCATCGCCGTCGTCGAGTCGGGGAAAAAGTTAAACATCCGAGAGGTCGACAGCGAGGTGAGGTATTTCAACTTCCCATCCCCCTTGAGCCCCTTGTTGCTGAGGTCTATATTGTTGAAAAAACGTCCTTTACCCGAATAGACCGCCATCCCCTCAGGGGGCGTCGGGTGGACAAACCCCAACGAAGCATCCGGACGAAGGCGAAGGGTGTCTGCAAACGGCGCAAAGATGTTGTCGGTCACCATCGTGCCCCCAAAGACCAAGTCCTCGGGTTCGAAGTTATTGAGGTTCTTAAAGATAAAGGGGGGGATCTCGAAATAGAACTTCTTGCGGTCATACACACCCTCACAGATGCGCTTGTCGTCATAGTAGACAAACGAGGGCTTCGTCGACTCAAAGATCGGGTACTCAGGGTTATGCACCAGACCCGCCTTATTGTCTGGGTGGTCGATATGCACCTTACCAGAAAGACGCTGCAGGTAAGACGCCACCGAGTCGCGGATGCGCTTCCCATCCAACCCCGCCGCTTTCTGGTTATTTTGATAGTGCATCTGAGCCGAGTCTACCTCCTTGAGGTCAACGGTAAACTCCTCATAGTTGAAGGTCATCCCCTTGCCGATAAAGGTAAACATACCCGCCTCGACCCGACCGTCAAAGCTGATCGAGCGGTTGCGACCCAACTTGACAAAGCGTCCGCGAGGCTCTATCTTGACATTCTGCGAATCACTCACCGAGATGCGCGAGACGCTGTAAACATCGAGTTCCGACGAATTGAGATCGAGCACCGCGTTGGCACGATCTTTCCCCACGCTCGACGAGAACCGAATCACGTCATAGTCGGTCTTCCCCGCACGAGCCAAGATCTGGTCATAAAGCTTTTGCAAGATGGTCACACGCGCACGCCCCATGTCATAAAGCAGAAAACCCTCTACGGCGAGATACATCAACAGGTGAGAGACCTGCTCATACGAATAACCGAGGTATTTCGCATAGTCGGCTATCTGAAAGGTGCGGTTCTGTATCTTTTGGGTGAAATTGGCGATGTCGAGGATGGGGTGCGACTCCTCCCGCCCCATTCGTTCGTCAAACTCGTCGATGTTAAAGTAGTTGTTAGACTCAAACGAGGCTTTCGCAACGTTCGACCCCAACTGCGGTCCAAAGACAATCTTGTCAGAACCGACCTTCCACGTCAGCTCCTCAAAGTGCATCGACATCTGGTGATACGAACTGTAGATGGGCGATTGCGTCACCAACAGGTCTGAAGGACTAAGGCGGAGCTGCTTCTGCTCATCGCTGTAAACAAAGCGCAAACCGCGGTGGTAAAGACTGTCGCGCCCAATATGGATGGTCACTTGCGCATAGTTGGAACCGATAAACTCGCGGCTGAAGGCCATCCGCTCCGTGCGCACCGAGAGAAAAGGTTTCCCTTTGCGCTTGAGAGAAAAGATGATCGGCTCGTCATACGTCCCCACTCCAATGAGGCGCGCACCCAACATCTCACACCCCCCCACAAAACTCACCCCCTCGAGCAAGTTCTTAAAGTGAAGACGCTTTTGGTAAGAAACGAATTGGGGATACTGCAACTCGTGTTTGTCGGTCGAGCGCGAGAGCGCATCGCGAAACTGACCCTTGATTGAGGTTGTGAGGTAGTCGTTGTGCCAAAAAAGTGCCGAGTCGGCGACGTATGCGCTCTCGGTGGTTTGTAGCTTGTAGCTCGCAAGAGTGACATTGACGTTGGCGGGGGCAAAATTGTGGCGCGTCCAATAAACCTTGCCCTCGCGCCCCACCCATTCGGAGCGAAGAGGGTAGTAAGTCCCCGAGGTCTTCGCGATCGCGATGCTGTCCTGATCGCGTTGGCAAATGAGGTCGACGCCCTTAAAGTCATAGTGCAGTTCGGGCTCAAAAGAGACTTGCATCTGCGCAGGGGTGACACGCCACCGATGGTTGTTGGTGCGCCGCAACTCTCCTTCTTGTAGGAAGTGCCAAAACTCATGAATGTAACGGCGTTGTTCTGACGCAGCACTGCGCGGGAGTGCGAGTACATGGCGCAGCATGTTGAGCAGAAGGGGGTACTCCACCGAGCGGATGGAGTCGCGCAGGTAGTGGTCGAGGATGGTGTGCCACTGTGCAAAGTACTCTGGGTCTTGTCTTACGGTGCGCAGCATCACGTTGCTTAGCTCGAGCACCTCGAGGCGTGCCGAGTCTGAGACGCGGGGGGCGAGCCAAATGTTGGCAAAGGTAGCCACCTCCGCTTCTTGCGCCTTTTTGTTAGCCTTGCTATCTTGGAAAAGAGAAAAGAGCTCTTCGGGGAAGAGCGCGGGGTCTTCAGAGAAGCTCCGTAATTTCCTATTGTCTGCCGCACGCAATAGATAAAGCCCCAATAAGAGGAGTAAGGCAGTGGCAAGGGCAATGCCCCACGCAAGACGACGTATCTTCATCAGCCAAACGAAAAACTTACTAGCTGGGTACGTGGCGCAGTCGTGGAATGTTGCGCCACGCAACTCGCGCCGGATGGCGCGCCGTGTGATTTCCTATCTCGTTCGCCGCTTTGCGGCATGGGCGTAGCGTGCTACGCCCCTACAGACCCCGCCTACCCACTTGTCGCCCGCATGGGCCGCGCGCCCTTAGCGCCGGTGAAGTCGATCTTGCCGATGCGGT
>CALHZE010000040.1 GCA_938040915.1 uncultured Bacteroidia bacterium
AGCAATTGAAGTGGGCAGGGGTATCGCACGAGGTCATAGAGCGAGTCGCTGAGCTACTGGGGCGCGCCGCTTACAAGCGATTCCAGATGCCTCCTTGTTTGCGCGTCGCGCCAGATAGTTTTTTTGACAAGTAGCGATTTCAATAAAAAAGTGCTATCTTTAAGCAGTAGTAGTAAGGTTAGTAACCCAAAACGATAGGAGGTAAACAATGCCAAAGGTTATTAGTTTTAGAGAGTTACGCGAGGTAAAAGACCAGTTGCCTCATGGGGCTATCGCAGAGATCGCGAAACAGCTCAATTTGAATGAGGAAACCGTTCGGAACTATTTCGGGGGAACCGACTTCAAGAACGGCGCTTCCGTAGGGATTCACGTGGAACAGGGACCTGACGGAGGCTTTGTTACCCTTGATGACCCCACAATCTTCAACCTTGCGAAGGAAATTATTGCGAAAAAGGATAAGGGCTGCTGCCACTGCTCCTAACAATATATAGCGTTGATTGATACGCTTTTTAGACAAGATGCTAGTCTTGGCGCTCCGCACCTCGGAGCGCTTTTTTTATACAACCGTTTTGTAGTATCGAAAAAATACCTACCTTTGCACCGTTGTTAAAAGACACACGACAACACGGGAGCTTAGCTCAGCTGGTTCAGAGCATCTGCCTTACAAGCAGAGGGTCATAGGTTCGAATCCTATAGCTCCCACACACAGAAGAGTCGGTATACCAACGACTCTTTTTTTGTACCCACCCCCGTCTCTTTCTTTTAGGCGTGGCTCTTTTTATATAACTCTTTATACCTTAGCCCAGCCGCTTTGTGGGCTAAACCTATTCTTCTACCATGGAATTCTCAGCATTTCACTTCGACGATTCTATACTCCAAGCCCTCGATGCGATGGGCTACCGAGAGACTACGCCTGTTCAAGCACAAGCGATCCCGATCATCCAAGCGGGGCAAGACCTCATCGCCTGTGCACAGACTGGGACGGGCAAGACCGCCGCATTTGTGTTGCCTATTATTGACCGCTTGCTCAAGATGCCCGAGCGGAAAGGTATCTCCGTCCTCATTATCGCCTCTACGCGCGAGCTTGTGCTCCAAATAGACCAGCAAATCGACGGGTTGGCCTATTTCACGCGCGTCTCATCCAAAGCGGTTTATGGGGGCAATGATGGCAAGGAATGGGACTTGCAACGGGATGCGCTCGATGCTGGTGCTGATATCATTGTCGCCGTCCCAGGGCGGCTGATCTCATTTCTCATGCGGAATGCAGAGCAGTTCCGAGCCCTCAAAATCCTTGTGTTAGACGAGGCTGACCAGATGCTCGATATGGGCTTCTTACCCCAAATCCAAAAAATCATAGACGAGCTTCCGCGCGAACGGCAGACTCTCCTCTTTTCTGCCACGATGCCTCTGCAGGTGCGTAAGCTCGCTGAGAAGATTATGCACAACCCGCAAGCCGTCGATATCGCCATTTCGAAACCGGCTGAGGGGATTCAGCAGTTCCAGTTCCAGCTCCAGCATGCGGCAAAACCCAAGTTCCTTAACGAGCTCGCCAAGCAGCACCCAGAGTTCCAAAGCATTATCGTCTTTGTAAAGCGCAAGAGCGACGTGCGCACCATTGTCCATGGTTTGCAGCGCGGTGGTATCTCTACCTGTGGTATCTCTGCAGACCTCGAGCAAGCGCAACGAGAGGAAGCGCTACGCGACTTTAAGGCGCACAAAGTAACCGCCATTGTGGCGACGGATATCCTCTCGCGCGGTATCGATATTGAGGAGGTCAGCCTCGTGGTCAACTATGACGTCCCTGCCGATCCCGAAGCGTATGTGCACCGCATTGGGCGTACCGGTCGTGCGAGCGCCACGGGGATCGCTCTGACCCTTGTGTCTCAGGAGGAAGGCTATCTCTTGCACCGGATTGAGAAGTTCCTCGAAAAGCCAGTACCTCTTCTCCAAGAGGAGTGGGCAGCGGAGTTTGCCACGCCCCTCACTGCAGACGATATGACAAAGGGAAAAGCCAAGCGCACGGGGCATCGGAAAGCAACGCCACGAGAGCGGGAACAACCAAAGCACGTCGCGAGCGGAGCGCCCCAGCAGGCTGAGGCACAAGCGCGCAAACCGAGGCGCAAGTTTGTGTCTCACCGTAAACCTAAGGGGGAGAAACCGAAAACGGAGTCGGGGGAACGTTGATGTGGGGGTGTCAATCTTCGTCAAAACACCTATCTTTGCCTAACGATATTACAAATACACCTTGTGGCGCATGCCTTTTACGGAGAAAATGAAGCAAGTAGCATTATTAGCCCTCGGGCTCTTGAGCGCAGTAGCACTCACGAGTTGCAACAATCAGACACCTAACAACGCCACGCCCACCCCAGACGCTTCGGCACAGACGGCGCAAGTCGAGGCGCGAGAAACCAAAGTTGTCTTCCCGACCGAGGGCTTGCGCGTAGCGTGGGTTAATATGGACTCGCTCCTCAAAGGCTATGACTACTATTTCGCAATGCAACGCGAGATGGAAGCGCTCACGTCAGAGGCGGAAAAAGAAATTGCCGCAAAGGCAGCACAGCTTCAAAAGCGTGACGAAAAACTCCGTATGGATGTGGAAAAGGGGCTCGTGACGCGTAGTGAGGCACAACAACAGGCGCAGGATTTGGCACAAGATCAGACTCGTTACCTCCAACTCCAGGAATCGAAGCGTAGACAGCTTGAGGAAGAGGAACAGGTGCGTCTCCGTCGAGTACAAGAGTCGATAGATAGCTTCATCCGTAAGTATAACCAAGAGCATGGTTTCCACTACATTTTGAGCGTCGGCTTGCTCTATGCAGACCCTGCTCTCTCGGTGACTCGCGATGTCCTTCGTGGGCTCAATGCCGAGTATGCGGCACAGCACGCTAGTGAAACTAAAAAATAGGTAGGGTCGTGCCAATCCGAGTGAAAGCGTTGCCCCCGTGGGGAGAGCGTCTGTTTGCACGCCTGAGCAACCTTTACTTTCTTTTGACGTTGCTCATTGTGCTCTGGTCGATCTTTTTCGACGCCAATAGCTTGATGAACATCCTTGCGGGGCGTCGACGTATCAGCGACCTGAAGGAGAAACGGGAGTATTACCAGCAACAGATTAAGGAGGAGCGGCGACGGCTCAAGGAGCTAAAGACCGACCGTCGTAACCTTGAAAAGTTTGCTCGCGAGCAGTATTTTATGCGCAAGGCAAACGAAGATATCTACGTGGTGGTAGAGGAATAGACTCACCCCCTATAATATTTTTTTTGTACGGACGTCTGTTGTGGGGCGTCCGTCTTTTTTTGGGGATCACGCCCGCTCCTCGCCCGCCCGCGTAGAATCGCTCGCACATTTTTACCGACACTACCCACACTTCTACGCGCCCTTAGCGCCGTCGTCCGTAGTCTGACTTTTTACAAAAACACTACTTTTGCCCCCGTTAAAAAGAACATAAGGCAAATGCGCTACTATGACCCATCGCACGCTATTGCGCGTATGAACGAACTGGGTGCTCAGCGAGTCCCCTTTGTTTTTGTCGTTAACTATCTGGGCGATAAGACCCTTATCCTCCCCGAGGCAGAAGTCGATGACACCGAGCTCCGCTATGCGTTTAACGGCGTAGGGAATGCTCCGAAAGCCCAGCACTGCGACACGCCCGTAACGTGGGAGGTTACCCCACCCCCTTTCGCCGCCTACCAGAAAAGCTTTGCCTGTGTACAGCGCGCCATTGCGGCTGGCGAAACTTCGCTCGTGAACCTTACGTGTAAAGTCCCGATCCGGACTAACCTTTCACTCGAAGCGCTCTTTGCCCACGCCGATGCCCGTTACCGACTGTGGATAAAGGATACGCTCGTCTGCTTCTCCCCCGAAATTTTTGTCCAAATCAGGGACGGAGAAATAAGCTCCTACCCAATGAAGGGGACGATCTCCGCCCACATCCTCAATGCCGCCCAACAGCTCCTTGATAACCCCAAGGAGGCGGCAGAACACGCCGATGTCGTGGCGCTCATTACAGCCGACCTCGCCAAGGTAGCCACTCACGTCTATACCGCCCGCTATCGCTATATCGATACGCTACACACCAATAAGGGCGATTTGTTTGAAACTAGTTCAGAGGTACGGGGGACGCTCCCCCCTGATTTTCACCAACACCTCGGCGATATCCTCTTTGCTCAACTCCCTGCGGGCTCAATTACCGGTTACCCTAAGTCGCACACCGTCCGTCTGATAGACAAGGCAGAGACCTATCAACGCGAGTTCTATACTGGCGTCATGGGCCGTTGGGATGGGCACTCGCTCGATACGGGGGTTCTGATTCGCTTTATTGACCAAGCAGATGGGCAACTTTACTTTAAGGCCGGTGGGGGAGTAACTGCCCAAAGCTCGTGTGAGGCAGAGTATAACGAAGTGATAGCCAAGGTCTATGTCCCCCTTTGTTGAGACGCTTTCGTTGCAAAACGGTGTGGTGCGAAACCTTGCGCTCCACGAGGCGAGACTCAACGCCACGCGTCAACACTTCTGGTCAGGCGCGCAATGGCTCAGTTTGACACCATACATACCTCAAATTCTCTGTTCTAATACGCAACAGAAGCTGCGTATCGTTTACGGACAAAACGGCGTAGGAGAGGTTTCCTGTGCGCCATACGCGCGACGCATGATCCGTTCGCTGCGACTTGTCTTTTCAGACACTGTTGACTATCGATTCAAGAGCACAGACCGCCAAGTGTTGAGCGACCTTTTGGCGCAGCGCGATGGATGTGATGAGGTGCTTATTGTGCGCCGCGGTCTACTTACCGATACCTCGTTTACCAATATTGCTCTCTTTGATGGCGAGGCGTGGTATACGCCTGCTGAGCCTCTTTTGAGGGGGACGATGCGCGCCTCGCTTCTCGCCGAGGGCAAGCTCCGCGAGCGCGATATTCGTCCGCAAGACCTCGTGGTTTATCAAAAAATCATGCTTCTCAACGCGCTCAATGGCTGGGGCGAGTGTTTGCTCTCCACGTCGGCTATTGCGGGGAGTCTCTCTTAACCCGTGTTAATTATAGCGTTATAAGACAACACGCGTCATAATTTCGTCGTTACTAGGGGTAGGGGAGAGGAGGCTACCCGTCCCCCAGCAATACAGGGTGGCTCGGTTATTTATAGAGAGAGTCTAGAACGGTTATGAAGAAACTTTCCTTACGCTGGCAGCTCGGCTTGGCGATTGGGCTTGGCGTCCTGATTATAGCGTCCACGTTGGTGCTTTTTCCTTACTTCCAGTTGCGAGAAATGGGGCTTTATAACTTAGCCCAACAGATGGAGAAATCGGCTGTATCGCTCAAGGCGCAGTTAACGAGCGATCTAGAGGACGGGGTTGCGCTCGTGGAAACCACCGCTAAGCTATTTGCTACGCAACAACCCCAAGGTCGCCGCGGTGAGCTTATCAGGATGTTAGAGACCGGTCTTGCCCAATACCCGTCGATTTTCGGAGTTGGAGTGGTCTACGAGCCTGATCTGCTGGATGGCGACGACGTCAATTCGGTCTATGCCCCAGGTTGTAACTATCGTGGGCAGTTTTGCCCATATATATCGATCAATGCGGAGCATCGCGCCAAGCTCGACGACACACTCTACAATTACAAGGTTGACACCCCCGACTCGTGGTTTTTTAACCCCAAGCGCACGGGGCGTACTTACGTGACCGAACCTTATATGACCCTCCCTTATTTCGGAGCGAAGAATGACACCGCGGTCTTTACTATCGCCGCCCCCATCATGCGCGAGGGCGCGTTTATCGGGGTGGTGCAAGCCGATGTGGCGCTCGGGCACGTTGAGCATCGCCTCCGCAACTCGGTCGTGATGGACGGGCTCGTCTCTATGGCTTTTTACACCCCTGCGCTTTCCATCGTCGCC
>CALHZE010000041.1 GCA_938040915.1 uncultured Bacteroidia bacterium
TTGATATAGAAACCTCGCCGGTGGTTCTTAAACTGCACCTGCACGATCTCTTCGTCCTGTATGTCTTGTGCGAAGGGCGCTGCCCAATCCCACTGCCCAGAGGCGCCAAAACCGCGATCTGGGACGTAATATTCGTCTAATCCTTCTTTACGGATAATCTCTCCACGCGAGCCCGACATCGTTTCTCCGTTTGTATATTTGTGCTACAAAGTTAGGAAAACTCTTTGGGTAATGTGGACGGGACGCTGGCGCGACGGCTTGTGGCGTTGCCTTCTCTTGGTTTTCGTGGGCGTGTCGACTGGCGTAGGGGCTCAGGAGGGGGTGTTTGAGAGGCGGGGGGAGTGTTTTTGCGCCACACTTTCTCCGACGGCGCTTGTCCGTGACACAGAGCGTTTTATCAAAGAGTTACACGACTCGGGCTATCTTGACACGCGGGTCGATACGCTCACACGCACGGCAACAGGGCAATACCGCGTATGTCTACAGGCAGGCGCGCGTTACTACCTGCACAATGCGTCAGAGCAGCGTCCGTGGACAAAGACGGCGCTCTCACTTTGGGCAAAAGAGGTGTTAGGATCGAGGTTGGGAGAGCTTACGCCAGAGAGCCGCATACGTGCGGATGTCGGTTCGTCGCCCAACACCATATTCCCTCTCAACTGGCAACTGTTTGAGGGAAGGGCATATCCGCTCGCCGACATCGAGCCCCACGGAGCGGTGACGTGGGCGACAGGACGCTGGGCTTCGTTGCTAGGGCTTCGCTTGGGCGCGCCTTTTTCTCATAACGAGCTGCGACGAGTAGATCGAGTGCTCGGCTCGATCGCTTATCTACGTTCGTCGCAACCGGCGGTTTTAGAGCTCATAGACACGGGCGGGGTACGTTTGCACCTATTCCCAGAGTTTCGGCGTCAGAATTCGGTCGAGGGGGCGTTAGGGTTTCGCCCCTCAGGAGGCGCGGGACAGAAAATGGAGTTTTTTGGGAATGTGCACCTTCGGCTAGAGAATCTTCTCAGGCAGGGCGAGCGGATTCGCGGGTCGTGGGTGGGACGTGGGTCACTCCGTCAAGAGGTAACTTTTTACACCCACTTCCCTTACCTCTGGGAAACAGCTTGGGGGGTGGTGGTTTCGGGGCAAGCGACGCTTCGCTCTAACGAGACTTACAAATGGCTCATAGGGGGCGGACTCTCTTACCGATGGGGAGGCTGGCACGAGTTACAAACGCTTGTAGAACAGCAGTATCTGCACGCCGGAGATACGGCAACGACGCTCCGTTACTGGGACATTGTTTATACGGGGCATTACCTCGCGTCTTCCGCCTCGCGGTGGTTTGGGAAAATAACCGGCGGTATCGGACGACGAACGGCGGACACTCACGCTAGCCTTGAGGGGCGTTATGGGGTAGAAAGTTCATACGAGCAGCTATTGCGAGGGCGGTGGTATGTTAGTGCTCAGCTACAAGCACGCGGCTATTGGCGCGACACAGCACACGTATCAACACTCGAAGACTTTCCTTTCGGCGGCGCAAACCACTTTCATGGACTGGAGGAGCACCAACTCACGACCCCGCAGTTTGTCTATTTCAGCCTCCGTGGGGGCTATCAGGCTAGCGAACGCCTACGGGTAGGGTTGTTGTCCCAAGTCGGCGAGCTCGCATATCGTGCTGTGCCTCGTTGGGCTCTAAGTCTGGGTGGCGAGCTCTTGCTTGCAACCAATGCGGGGCAATTAGAAGTCGGCATAGCGCGCTTTCTCCCTTGGGGAGATTGGTATATAGCCCCCGACTGGCTCTTACACTTACGACTGATCGTTACGTTTTAGCTTTTCGAAGGGAAGGCGTGCAGGTTGGTGTAATAAGCGGCAAGTGTGGGAAAGAGTCTTGCCGAGAAAAAGAAAGAGGCGCTGCCTTATGTAGCAACGCCCCCTGAATGAGAGACACTATAAGAAGCTTTTCCCAGCCCTCTTACAATAGACCATAGATGAAAATTACGACGATAGCGACGGGCGCGACAAACTGGAGGATAAAGCGATAAATACGCAAGACGGTCGTACTAATCTTAATCGTCCCGTCGTTAGAGAGCTCTTTATACACCAAAGCTTTATCTAAACGCCACCCCACAAAGAGCGAAACAAAGAGACCACCCAAGGGGAGGAAAATCTTGGCTGTAAGGTAGTCAAGACGGTCAAAGAAGACGCCCGAGT
>CALHZE010000042.1 GCA_938040915.1 uncultured Bacteroidia bacterium
CCACGACCCACAGCTTAGAAGGCTGTTGCTCTATCCAACTGAGCTACTGGACCGCCACACAATTGCTGGGGCAAAGGTAAGCAAAGTCTAGAAAAGCGAAGCGCGCAGTGAGTAGAGTCGGTGCGTAGAGTCGGCAGGCAACGGAGGGGGCAAAGCGCCCCCCTCCCCTACCGAGCGCCTCGCCTGCATCTTACTTTTTGAGTAAATCGCGGATTTCGGTGAGCAGCTTTTCTTCGTTCGAAGGTTCGGCTGGTGCGGGCTCGGGCGCGGGCTCTTCGACCTTCTTGCGTTTGAGGCTGTTCATCCCCTTTACCATCAAGAAAATACAGAGAGCAATGATGATAAAGTCGAAGATGTTTTGGAGGAACTGTCCGTACTTAATCTCGGCCTCGCCCACGGTGATGGCAAGGCTGGAGAAGTTAAGCCCTCCGGTAAAGACCCCGATGATTGGCATCAGGACGTCGCCCACCAAGGAGGTGACAATCTTGCCAAACGCCCCCCCGATGATGACCCCCACGGCCATATCCATCACGTTGCCCTTGATGGCAAACTCTTTGAACTCTTTTACAAAAGACATTCGTTATCTATGCATTAAAGTAGGTACTTTCACCCCCCTTGTACGTAGCAAGGGGTCGGAAAGTTTAGTCTTACGCCGAGTTCTGCGAGCCTGAGTGACTCGTTATCAGCGTCGTTTTACGCCACACAGACGTGAAATTCGCGCTGAGGGGAGACCTTACCCACACACGCGGCGGCAAGGTAACCGGCTTTGTGTAAATCGGTTAACAGCGCATCTGTATGAGCGGCGTCCACCGCCATGAGGAGACCACCGGAGGTCTGGGGGTCGTAGACTAGAGAGCGAAGCCAATAGGGCAAGGCGTCGGAAAGTCGGCAGAATTGCCCCACACTGCGTTGATTGGCGAAGGCTGCGCCGGGGATACAACCGAGCTCGAGGAGATCGGGCACGCCTGGGAATATGGGTAACGCCCCCGCATTGAGGGTAATAGATACTTCGCTTGCTCGTGCCATTTTGTAGCTATGCCCAAGGAGTGAGAAGCCGGTAATGTCGGTGGCGGTGCTCACGTCGTATTGCTGCATGATGGGCACGGCGTCGGCGTTGAGTTGTCGCATGGAGGCAGTCGCCGCCTCGTATGTCTCGGGTTTGACGAGCCCAAGACGGGTGGCAGCCATGGCAACGCCTGTGCCGAGCGGTTTGGTGAGCACGAGGTCTTGCCCCACCTGTAAGCCCACATTTCGGGTCACACGTTGGGGGGCTACGCGTCCGAGCACCGCCCAGCCATAGACGGGCGAGGGGTTGGCTATGGTGTGCCCCCCGATGATCGGTATACCGGCGCGTTGTGCTACGCGCGAGCCCCCCTCAAGGATTTGACGCAGGAGGGGGCGCAAGGTTTCATCAGTGGGAAAAAGCGTTAAGTTGAGCGCAGCAAGAGGCGTGCCCCCCATGGCGTAGATATCGCTAAGGGCATTGACGGCAGCCACCTCGCCGTAGAGGACGGGGTCATCGCAGAACGGGGGAAAGAAGTCGGTCGTGAGGATGAGCCCCTCCGTATCAGAGAGGAGGTAGACACCCGCATCGTCGCCGGTTTCGAGCCCGACAAGCACTTGGGGGGTCGTGTTCCACGAGAGCCCCTGTAGGAGGGTCTCAAGTTCGCTCACAGGGAGTTTGGCGGCACAACCGCCTTCGGCGCACAGGGAAAGTAGAGAAGAAGCCATAGTAGACAATCGGTCTTGGGGCGCTCACGCGTATCACAGCGTAGGCGCGGCGGTGTTAAGTGGGTGTAAAGGTAAGCAATCCCTCCGGTGCTGGGTTCTCGCGATAGCAAGAGGGCTCAAGATGAGGGGCTGGGAAGGGCGAGATTTAGGAATTCGAAATACCTTCTCTAAAGAAGGAATATAAAAAAGAAGACAGACAATAAAAGAAGGAATACCTGAAGAGAATATATGCGAAGAGGCTGTCGGAAGGAAAAAGCTGGTATACGTGGTTTGTGGTGCGTACGGTCGTACAATGGAAGCCCAAGGGAAGCCCAAGGGGAGTCCAAGGGGAGTCCAAGGAAAGCCCAAGGAAATGCTCCTTCGGCAAGCACGGCGGCGGGGGGGGGATGGAAAAGAGAAATTTAGGAAAACAGAATGAGCGACCACAGGGGCGAAAGGGGGCGTAAGCGCGTACGCAACTTGTGCGCAGCGGTTGCCGCATTAAGTGTAAAAAGACAACGTTTTGTGAAATAGGAGCGCGCGGACAGCGGGTAGGCGACGAGCGCGTAGGTGGGGTCGTGTTGGGGCGCTGCATGCAACGCCCTCGCCGCAGCAAAGCTGCGAACGATATAATCACAAGAGCGCAGCAATGCCGCGAGCGGTGGAGTGGTGGAGGGGGGGCGGGGTTAGTGCGTCACAAGGAGTTTTTTCACGTCTAGCGCCCCGTTGTGATAAATAATCCGAAGAAGGTAGAGACCTTGCGGTAAATCCGCGACCGACTCAA
>CALHZE010000043.1 GCA_938040915.1 uncultured Bacteroidia bacterium
TTGTGCTACGCCGTCACTTCCATAACGCTTTTCCCATGCCGCGAGGTGCGTCTCAAGACAACTTTCCAAGATGCCCACCTCAGAAAAGGTCTCAGCGTTGAGCTCTAGGTAGAGCACGGGGCTCACCTCCCACGGCTCGCGATTTCGTTGGCGCGCTACCTCCTCCTCGTGCTCTGCGATATAGAGCCCCTCGAAGAGCTCTTTCCGCCCTTCGAAATAGGCGCGCAGGGTCGACAAGAAGAGACTCTTCCCGAAGCGGTGAGGGCGACTAAGGAAGAAGATACGCCCGAGCCCTTGGAGCTTCTCTATGTATTGGGTTTTATCTACGTAAAGATCCCCGTCTTTACGCAGCAACTCAAAAGCTTGGGTGTTTATGGGTAACCGTCGGGATGCGTTCATCGTCTCTAATGGGCTTGATTTGTACAAAGATAGGGAAAAGAGAGGAGAGAGAGGCGGGCGAATTTCCCTTCGCTTCGGTTGTCGCCTCTTCGCCCACGTGGGGTGTTTGGCGTCTAGGTTTACTTCCTACAAGTGTATTACCTTTGGGAAACTTGATAGGGAGGGTTAAAATGGCACTTATCGCATCGATCTCGGGCATACGGGGCACTATCGGCGGACGCTCGACCGAGGGACTCAATCCGCTGAGCATTGCGCGTTTTGCGTGTGCTTATGCTTTTTGGCTAAGGGGGCGTTGTGGTCTTTCGGAAGTAAAAGTGGTCATCGGGCGCGACGCTCGCCTCTCGGGCGACATGGTCAACCGCACCGTCGTGGGGACGCTCCTCGGCTGTGGCATCGACGTCTTAGACATCGGTTATGCGACGACCCCGACTGTGGAGATGGCGGTCACGGCGCAGAAGGCACACGGGGGCATCGTCATCACCGCCAGCCACAACCCAAAAGATTGGAACGCGCTCAAGCTCCTCAACGAGCGGGGCGAGTTTATCTCTAATATCGACGGACAGTCGATCCTCAAAACCGCCGAAGCGGCCGATTACCTCTTCCCCTCGGTCGACGAGCTCGGGCACTATCGCCAAGTGGCGGGCGCCCTCGAGCACCACATTAATGAGATTTTGAAACTCCCTTATGTCGACGAACTCGCTATCCGTGAGGCAAAGTTTAAGGTGGCGGTCGACGCAGTCAACTCGGTAGGCGGGGGCGCCGTCCCGATGCTTTTGCGTGCTCTCGGGGTCGAGCAAATCGTGGGGATTAACCTTGAGCCTACGGGCGACTTTGCCCACAACCCTGAGCCGCTGTCTGCCAACCTTACGGGGTTGAGCGAATTGGTGCGTACGGAGCAAGCCCACGTGGGGTTTGCCGTAGACCCCGACGTTGACCGCCTCGCGATCCTTTGCGAAGACGGCTCTATGTTTGGCGAAGAGTATACGCTGGTGGCCGTGGCAGACTACATCTTGAGTCAGAAACCGGGGGCGACGGTCTCAAACCTGTCAAGCACCTCGGCGCTGCGCGACATTACCGTGCTCCGCGGCGGGAGTCACTACACCTCGGCGGTGGGCGAGGTCAACGTCGTAGCCAAGATGCGCGACGTGCAGGCGGTGATCGGTGGTGAGGGGAACGGCGGGGGGATCCTCCCCGAGCTCCATTACGGGCGCGACGCGTTGGTCGGCATTGCCCTCTTCCTCTCTCACTTAGCCAAGAGCGGCAAGAGCTGTTCTGAGCTTAAGAGCCAGTATCCGCAATACTATATGTCGAAGCACAAGATCGCCCTCTCCTCGGCGCTTAACCCCGACACCATCCTTGAGAAGGTGAAACAGCTCTTTGCCAACGAACGACTAAATACGGAGGACGGCGTCCGGATCGATATGCGCGGCGGGTGGATACACCTCCGCCGATCCAACACCGAGCCGATTATCCGCGTCTATGCCGAGGCGGGCTCGCAGGAGCAAGCCGACGAATTGGCGCTCGGGATGGTCAACAAGGTGAGCGAGCTCCTGTAAGAGAGAGTCTCTATGCCTCGCTTACAGGAGCTTTGGCACAGCCGGCGGGGGCGCATCGGTCTAGCGCTTGTCGTCGTTCTCTGCATCGTGTCCTTTTTCCTCTATCGCGGGTGGCGCGGCGAGACCTCCGAGGCGCTCTATGCCGAGGTGCAGGTGGGCGCATTTGATGTGCGCGTCGTCGTGCAGGGAGAGCTAGAGGCGCAAAACAGCGTGGATATCGCCGGTCCGGCGGATCTTATGCGAAGCCGGAACTTTAAGATCTCCGAGGTACAAATCAAAGACCTCGTCCCCGAGGGGACGCTCGTCGATTCGGGCGACTATGTGGCGAGTCTAGACAAGGGGGCGCTCTCTAACCTGCTCAAGACCCTCGCTGACGACGTAGAGAAAGCCGAGCAGCAACTCATCAAAGTTCAACTAGACACGACCCTCACCCTCCGCGAGCTACGTAATTCCTTACAGAATACGGAGTACGAGCTGACGGAGAAGCAGCTCGTACTCGAACAATCAAAGTACGAACCTCCCGCCATCATCCGCCAAGCCGAGCTGAGTCTGGAGAAGTGCGAACGTTCGCTCCGTCAAGCCCAAGAGAACTATAAGCTCAAGACCCTGCAGTTCCGTTCGACGGTGCGCGAGGCGCAGCTCAACCTCGAAAAGGTGCTTCGCCAACAGGCGGAACTGAATACCATGCTTGACCGCTTTACGATCTACGCCCCCAAGCGCGGGATGGTGATTTATGCCAAAGAGTGGGGGGGCAAGAAACGCAAGGTCGGCAGCGCCATTAGCCCATGGGAGCCCAATGTGGCCACGCTCCCAGACCTTTCTGACATGGTCTCCAAGACCTACGTCAACGAGATAGATATTAGCCGTGTACGGGTCGGGCTCAAGGTTGAGGTGGGGGTCGACGCCTTCCCCGAACGTCGTTATCGCGGCACGGTCACCGAGGTCGCCAACGTCGGCGAACAGGTCGCGGGGAGTGATGCCAAGGTCTTTGAGGTGCTCATCCACGTAGATGAGCAAGACTCGATCCTCCGTCCCGCCATGACGACCAGCAATGCCATCATCGTCTACCACAGAGACTCGGCACGCTATGCACCCCTAGAGTGTGTCTATGCCAATGACTCGCTCTCGTTTGTCTACCTTGCCTCGGGGGTGCGCCAACAAGTCAAGACGGGGGCAAGCAATGACTGGGCGGTCGAAATTGTCGATGGCGTTGCGGTGGGGACGCGACTTTACCTGAGCACGCCCCCCGATGGCGATGCCTTCCCGTGGTCGTTTCTCAAAAAGGAGTAGCCGTGGTTTCGTTTTGGCGGCGCTATCTCCACGACTTTGAGATTGCCCTCGAGTCCATTCGGGGCAACAAGTTAAAGTCCTTCCTTACCGCCCTAGGCATCATCTTTGGCGTGGCTGCCGTGATTAGCATGCTGGCCATCGGGAGCGGTGCACAGCGCGAGATCCTCGAACAGATGAAACAGGTGGGGGTGAACAACATCCTCATCAAAGTGGTCGTTCAGACAGAAGGCGAAGCGCAAGAGGAGGAGGGAAAGAGCGCAACGAAACGTTACTCCCCCAGGCTCAATTCGCGCGATATTGCCGCCATGCGTGCGGCGCTCCCTACGCTCCGCTATATTGCCCCGATGGTGAGCTATGAGGGCACATTACAGTCCGTTTACGGGCGCTTGTCGGGGAGTGTGGTAGGCACTGCGCCAGACTATTTCGCTCTCTACCATCTTTCCTGCACTGTGGGGCGTCTCTTTTCCTCTTATCAAGCCACGCGAGGGGAGCTGGTCTGTGTCATTGGACAAGAGGTGCGCGCCAAGCTCTTTGGGCAACATGCGGCGCTTGGGGGGCGTATCAAGTTTGCAGGGCTTTGGTTTACGGTAATTGGGGTTTTGGAAGATGGTGGCGCGGCAGAAAGTGACGCTGCGGCGGAGCTGGGACCAGTCGCCAGCCGCGAGTCGATCTTTGTCCCCCTTGAGACACTCGAGCGACGTTACCTTTCGCGCACCCGAGGGAAGCCACAGACCGAGCCGCAGCCGTGGCGTGGGGTAAGCGTAGTCGCCCCCTTGGATCGCGTGGTCGTCCAAGTCGCTGAAACACGTTACCTAGAGCCTACCGCTCGGGTGATGGAGCGGATGTTGGCGCGTCTCCATGCGGGGGTGCAAGACTACGTGGTCATCATCCCCGAGAAGCTTCTTCAACAGCAACAACGTACCTCGAGCATCTTCAATTGGGTCTTGGGGGCAATCGCGGGTATCTCGCTGCTGGTGGGGGGCATCGGTATCATGAACATCATGTTTGCCTCGGTCATGGAGCGCATCAAAGAGATCGGGACGCGCCTTGCCATTGGCGCTAAGCGTGCCGACATCGTGGCACAATTTCTCTGGGAGGCGATTTTGATTAGCGTGAGTGGCGGCGTGGTGGGAATAGGCGTCGGGGTAGCCCTCTCTGCCCTCATTACCCAGTTTGCGGAGATTGAGACTATCGTCTCGCCGCTTTCCGTCTTGATCTCCTTTGGCGTATCGGTCGGGGTAGGGCTTATCTTTGGGCTCGCCCCCGCGCGTCGCGCCGCACGCCGCAGCCCTATCGAATCGTTACGCTATGAATAAGCTTCTGCTTTCGCTCTGGCTCGCACTTGGGACGCTTTGCGTATGGGCACAACCCGCCCCCACACGTGCGCTCACCCTAGAGGAGTGTATCTCGCTCGCCCAAGAGTATTCGGCGAGTGCGCTCATTGCCCGTCAGACCTTCCTCACGGCTTATTGGCGTTACCGCGCCTATCGTGCGGAGTATCTCCCCTCGCTGCGTGCCGAGGGGTCGCTCCCCGTCTTTCACCGACGCCTCATGCGTTATCAGCTCCCGAATGGGGAGTATACCTACCTGCGAGAAAATGCGAATACGCTCTCCGGACGCCTTTCGCTCAACCAGAACATTGGGGCAACGGGGACGCGCCTTTTCCTCCGCACCTCCCTTGAGCGACATGACTTGTTGGGCACACGTCGCACGACCGACTATGTCTCCCTCCCCGTTCAGGTTGGGCTTGAGCATAGTTTCTTTGCCGTCAATACCCTGAAGTGGAAGCGCAAAATCGAGCCTAAGCGTTACGAGGAGGCGAAGCGTCTCTATCTTCAAACCACTGAGCAATTGGCGCAAGAGGGCACCGAGCGTTTCTTTAACCTCCTCTTTGCACAACAGCAGCTCGCTACGGCGCGTCTCAACCGTGCGAATGCCGACACACTCTTTCAAATCGCCAAAGGGCGTTACAATATTGGCACGATTGCCGAAAATGACCTCCTGCAGATGGAGCTCAACCTTCTCAATGCAACCAACTCGGTAAGCGAGGGCGAGGTCAACCTACAGCACGCACGGTTCCAGTTGGTTACCTTCCTCGGGTTACAAACGGGGATGGACTGGCAGCTGATCCCCCCCCCGCCCTACGAGGGCGATACGGTCAGTTACTCAACGATGTTAGCCTGCGCACGGCGCAACCACCCGACGCCCCTCCGCCTCGAACTGCAAACGACGGAAGCGGCACAGGGCATTGCCGAAGCCAAGGCGGCGCGCGGTTTCCAAGTCAACGTGAGTGCCTCTTATGGGCTCACGCAACAGGGCAAAACCCTTGGCGCAGCTTACCAAGAGCCGCTCGACCAACAAGAGGTGTCGCTCAACTTTGCCATCCCGATCCTCGACTGGGGGCAGGGCTCAGGACGCCTCAAGATGGCGCGATCAAACTACGAACTCACCCAAGTGCGTGGGCAACAGGCACTCCACGAGTTCGAGCAACAGGTCTTTTTACAGGTCATGCGATACAACCGACAGCCGCGCCTACTCTACATCGCTGCGAAGGCAGACACCATTGCGCAGAACCGCTTCCGCATTGCCAAGCAGCGTTTCTTGATAGGAAAAATCAGCGTCCTCGACTTGGATAAAGCGCAAATCGACCGCGACGAAGCGAACAATAGCTACCTGCGTGCCGTCCGAGACTCGTGGCTCACCTACTACCAGCTTCGTGCCCTTACCCTCGTCGACCCCAAGGATGCCCTCCCCCTTACCACAGACTTTGAGAAACTATTGAAGTGATGACGAAAACGCTACTGGTGAGTGCCACGCTCTGGGAACTTGAAGCATTTTGGGATATGCGTCTATCGCCCTCCGCGCGTGCGTCGCTTACCCCGATTCTTTCCGACCCGCTTTACATGGGGCACTTTACCGTAGACAAGACGCTCGATTGTTGCATCACGGGCGTGGGGGTCGCTTCGGTGCTTATAAATCTCGCAGCGTGTTCGCTCGAAACGTACGACTGGGTGCTAGGGGTGGGGTTTGTAGGGAGCTATACCGAGGCGCTCGCTGTAGGCGATGTGGTGCAAGTCAGTGAAGATGCGTTCGCCGACTACGGGCTCGAGGAAGAAACAGGCTTTGTTTCGCTTGCAAACACCCCATTTCCTTCGATTATGAAAGGTCGGATGTTTTGTGTTGCATCAAATAAAACGACGACTTTTTATCCCACTGTACGTAGTTTTACAAAGAGCGTCGCTACGGGGAATATGACCGCTCCCCTCGGTCTTGTGCCGCAGGCGTATGACGTACAGGTTGAGAGTATGGAGAGTGCCGCCTTTGCGCTTTTGTGTAGTCGTCGTGCGCGGACATATACCTCGCTGCGTGTGGTGAGTAACTATGTCCGTCCAGGGGCGGCGTGGGATGTGGCGTTGGCCAAGGCACGGTTAGCGCAAGCGCTGGTGCAGGTGTTGGGAAGTGTGTCAAAGCAGTGAAGCAGACGCATCGTGTTGCGACAACCACCATTACATCGCGTTATTTGCCCGCTGCATAGACTCGCTCGTCACCCGCACGGGCCGCGCGCCCTTAGCGCAGGGCGTAGCATGCTACGCCCCTACAAAAATGGACGCATCACGTTGCGTCCGTACCACCGGCACGGCGACGGTAAAGTCGATCTTGCCGATGCGGTGAGCACAGTCGTAGGTGGGGAAGAATTGTTCGGCGATGC
>CALHZE010000044.1 GCA_938040915.1 uncultured Bacteroidia bacterium
AATCGGACATATTTACTGGTTGTTACACACGTATCACCGAAGTGTATAAAAAAATGGCTTCATACCCCCCACTGTGCGGAGCATGAGCCCAGTTCCTAAAAAACCGCACAAAGGTACATCTTTTTTATAAATCACTCCGAGATGCCCTCAGAAACACGTGAAACGCGCCCAAATCTTCTGCCATTTCAATCGGCGCAAAACACGCATCATGCCCTGCAAGAGATCCTCCCCATCACGACGCCAGTGGGAGCCATACCAACGCTCGAGTATCGCGAGCTGATTGACAACCCCTGTCTCCCACTTCTCGCGTTCTTCTGGCGAGCTTGCCTTGAGCACCAAGAGTTGAAACTCCCGAACCTTGCGAGCCACTTGACGCAAGAAATAGATACGATAAAACTCCTTCTCGCGAGGCGAAAGTATAGCAACCTCGCGCACTCTCTGGTAACGTTTTTCGAGCCCTAAACAGTACTGCGTATCCACTTGGAGCTTTTGTTCCAGACTATTGAGGATACTATCTGTGTGCTGGACATAGTGGTAAAATATCTTGTCTGTCACCACCATACGCTTTGCGTGCAAATAGATCATGGGCATGATGTCAAAGTCTTCCAACACGCGATCTTCTGGGTAAGGATAGTCGGCAAAGAGCGACTTGTCGAAAATCTTCATACAGTTGAAACTCCGCAAACGGAGATCTTTCAATACCTCTTTGAACGCCCGCTTTCCTGAAATGACACACGAGGGGAGCTGCGGGTCTAACCATGTCCGACTCCCGTCGTCCATTTCGTCAATATACCCCCCTAGGCTGATTTCTGCCCCCGTTTCCTCTTTACGACGCATCAACACCTCCACCATGTCGGGCTCGATATAGTCGTCACTATCGACAAACATCACCATGGAGGCAAGAGCCTCCTTGAGAGCAAAATTGCGGATCGCCCCCACACCCCGATTCGGTGCAGAAAAATAACGAATCCGAGCCTCCTTGGCTGCCCACGCCTCACAAATCTGAGGGGTAGCGTCTGAGGAACCATCGTTGAGCAACAGCACCTCAAAGTCGCGATAGGTTTGCTCACATATCGAGGCGAGGCACTTATCTAAGAAACGCTCGACGTTATAAGCGGGGACGATAATACTCAGTTTGGGGAGATGCTCCATGCTTACCTAAAGATTAGCGGTAAAAAAGTTTGACAACGAATCGTTTGACGAAAAGAGAGAAACGCAAGAATCTGTAAGTCACTGGCGTAATGTGAACACCGCACAAGCGAAAGAGCACTTCGTCACAGATCTTGGCATAATGTCCATAGATTTTCTCTCGTTCGTCAAACACACCACTCCTCTTTATTTCGCCCCGATACCGCTTCCACTCCGCCAACAAGCGCTTTACAGAATAGATGTAAAAAAACGCCCGCTCTTGCGGCGAAAGTAGGGAGCTCTGCTGCGCATAGCGGCAACGCTCGCCCATCGCCCTGAGCCATGTAATATGTGCCAAAGAGCGTGTGACCCCGTGATTGAGGATGCTCTCCTGTTGCTGCACATAGTGGTAGAAGGGGCGGGGGTGTATTGCGACTCGCGAGGCGCGGGCAACGACTTTGTAAATCGTCTGAAAGTCTTCCAAGAGCGTGCCCTCGGGAAAGAAGATCCCGTCAAAAAGGTCTTTACGAAAGAGTTGCATCCACGCAAAATTTCGCAATTGTCGGTCGTAGAGTATCGACCTGAGCGCCTCTCTGCCACTCAAGAGGGTCTCTGGGGGGAGTTGCGAGGTTTCAAGCGGCTTTCCTGTCAAGTCTTCTGAGACAAAGCCCCCAATGACCACATCGGCGTCGTAACGCTCTTGGGTAGCCATGATCACCTCCACGGCATCAAGCTCGAGGTAATCATCACTATCCACAAAAAAGATTTGCGAGGTTTGTGCCTCGCGTATCCCAAGATTTCTTACCGCCGCCAAGCCTCGATTCTCTTGATTTATCAGACGAATCCTCGCGTCGCGAAGTGCCCACGCCTGACACAGCTGTGGGGTCGCATCGGTGGCGCCATCATTGACCAAAATGATCTCGAAGTCTCGGTAGGTCTGATTACAGATAGAGGTCAGACACTTGTCTAGAAAGCGCTCGACATTATAGGCAGGGACGATGATCGTGAGCTTGGGGATACCGCTCCCCCCTTTCCCCCTACCAGCAGAAGAGTTTCGCAAGCCACTCCTTTCGTCGACTCCAGCGGAGAAGATGGGGGTAGTCAGAAGGAGTGACCTCGCGACCACAAAGCGTGCTAATCACGCGGTACATCAATAGACACTCGCGCGAGCCCTCGGGGTAATGTCCTTTTTTCTGTTCCTCTGCCAAAGTACGGATCATGCGCCTAACCATGCGGTAACGGAAAATGGCAAAATCGTGGCGACTCAAGTGGGCGCGTGCATGTTCCAGTCGCTCTAGAAAGAATTTCAGATATAGCGCATTGCGTGGCGAACTCAAGGCTGGGTTCATCAATACCGCCCCCTCATGACGGACGTAGTGATAAACCACCCGCTCGGTAACGGCAACACGCCGCGCATTGAGAATCAACTTATGCATAACGCTATAATCTTCGAGAAGGAGATCTTCGGGAAAGACGATACCGTCAAAGACCCCCCTGTCATAGATCTTAGCCCACAAGAAGGAGTTCAAACGCAAGTCATAGAGCAACTCTTTATAAGCCTTTTTCCCCGAAATAACCCCTTTCGGAAGCTGGGGATGGTACTCAGTGTGATCGGGGTATTCGAAAACCTGATGCCCGATCACAATCTCAACCCCCGTCTCCTCTTTGCGCTGTAAAAGAATCTCAATAGCGTCGAGCTCAAGATAGTCGTCACTATCGACAAACATAATCAGCTCAGCGCGGGCCTCGCGTACCCCAACGTTCCGCACGGCAGCTAGCCCGCAATTTTTTTGATTGATGAGGCGGACGCGTGCGTCTTTTGCCGCCCACACCTCACACAACCGAGACGTGGAGTCAGTAGAGCCATCGTTGATTAGTCGCGAAACGTCTGATTACAAATCGAGGCTAGGCACTTGTCCAAAAAGCGCTCTACGTTGTAGGCAGGGACAATGATACTTAGTCGTGGCGTGTTGTCCATAATCGTCAGCTATACAACCGTTGTGTACGTCAAAAGTAATATATATTTCAGTAAGCAAAAAAAGTACGGATGCTATGTTAAAGCCTCCGTACTTTTACGGCAACGCTCCGAAAGCGTCGTTTATCTTCTCTTGAACTTGATTTCCACAATCTTTGCCTTGCTCTTTGCAAGATAGAACTTCTTGCCACCTACGGTCTCTCCCGCCGCATAGAGCACATATTTAGGCGCTTTTTCGGGGTCACGTTCCCACTTGATGAGCTTGCCTTTTCCCTCACCCCCTTCGTTATCTTTATCAGCACCGATGGTAAGACCGCCCTCAACCTCGAGTTCTTTCTTGCCCCCAGCTTCCTCACTCACCTTGTGTGCGATGACCGCGAAACACTTGTCGGGCGTAGCCGCCGTCTGCCATGCAGCCTCATCTTTATCGACCACCTCTGAGGGGAGGAGCATCACCCGCACCTCCTTGACAGGGTCGTCTTCAGAGTGTCCCTCAAGGGCACAGGAGATAATTTCACTGAAGTAATAAGCATCTTTCACAGGGAAGCGCTCTACGTGGAAGTGTGCCCCCTCCCCGTGTTCGTGCGCCTCAGACTCGACGAGCTGGATGGTGTGAGCCACATGACTCTGGTTGCCAGCCTGATCTGCACAATAGACCACAATGTGGTATGACCCTGGCTGGATTTTCTTGCCCTCGGGGGCTTTAATCTCTATCTCGTGGTGATGGATGTGTTCGTTGATATAGGGTTTAAGCGGCCACTCTTTTTCGAACGAGAAGGGCACCATTTCCTCCCCTCCCTTTTGCTCTTCTGCGAGGGTAACCACCGGTTTAACGGCGTCATTGGAGTGGGCGTGAGGTGTGAAATTGTTGTGAATATCCACCTTGTAAGAGGCAAGCTTGCCGCCCCAATCGGTGAAATCAGCTTCGAAGTGCATTGTTTTCCCAATTTCCACCTTGGCTCCCTCCTCAGGACCGTGGAGTCGGATCTCGGGTTTTTGCGTGTCTTTCTTTTCCTCCTTCTTGCAACCCACGAGCAGAGCTGCGCCTGCGAGCAATAAAAGCGGAAGACCCAAACTATAGACTCCCATTACTTGTACTGATATTTAGTAAACTCGACACTCGTTTTTTCTTATTAGTCCTGCGACTCTTGTGCGCCCAAATTCTGGCGTTGCGCTTCCTCGAGCGCAGCACGCTTCTCTTTAGCAACACACGCAGCACATTTCCCATGCACGATCAGTTCCTCCTTCTCTGCCACGGCGCCCGTCGGGAGGACGTAACGCACGGGGTCTATATCGTCTAGACAAACCACCTTTCCACAAACCGAGCAGTGGAAGTGCCCGTGTGGCGTCTTCTTAGAAAGTTTCGCGCTGAGGGCGTACTTAACGGTAAAGGGATCGACCACGATCCGGTGTATAATTTCCTTTTCCTCTAAGACGCGGAGGGTGCGGTAAAAGGTGGTGCGGTCATACTCGCCAGCGAGGCGAGCCGTCAATTCCTTTTCAGAGAGGGCATTTGACTGTTCGGCAAGGCAACGCAAGACGGCTGCCCGACACGGGGTGCGGCGTAAGCCGCTTACATCCCAAACGGTCTTTTCTAAGACCTTCCCCTTTTTCGATTCCTGTCTGTTCTTTTCCATATTGATGGCGTGGTATGAAAACAATTCCTATGCCAGTATGTGCTACCTGCTACAGCGGTGCAATATTACAACCTTTTTATTTTACCAAACACCTTTCAAACGCTAAGCGATAGTCATTTATTGTAGTTCTGCGACGGAGTGTTGGCGAACATCAGAATTTAGTAGATAGGCAATATTTACTGTGCAATCTTCACTCGACGCGCTGCAAGGCTTAAAACGCACACGAAAGCTCCACATTCCACGAGCGCCCTGGCTCAGGCAGCCCCAACGCGCGATAATAACTCAGGTGATTAAAATAGTGCCTATCGGCGAGATTATGCACTCCGGCTCGAAGCGTCCATTCGCCCAAGTGGGTACGTCGCCGATAAGAGAGCGTAGCGTCCATTCGGAACGAGCTCGGCGTTTCCAACTCATTGCGTGCAATGCGTTCTTGTGCGGCGGCATAATGCCCTTCGCCTTCCAAGGTAACGTGCCCCCAGGTTATGGGAAGAAAGGGGAGCGTCCAGCTCAGCACACCGCGCACAGTCAGAGGAGGGGCAAAGGGGAGCGGATACCCATCGGTCAGATTATCAAGATAGACCCACGACATATTGCCTCGAAAGGAGAGAGACTGCAAGAGGTGACCGTGTACCTCGACCTCCCCCCCGTAAGAGAAGACGCGCGCCTCTGTAAACTGGTAAATGAGCCCTCCGTCAGGCAATTTCGACCAGCGTGGGGTCGGCTCAAGGTAAAGATAATTAGCGTAGTAGGAGGCGAAGGGATTAAGCCCAATCTGCCACTTATAGAGGGAAAATAGATACTCGAGATCTGCTTGGTAACCGACCTCGGAATTGAGCGAGACATTGCCTCGTTCGTGGCGGAAGGAGCCGTGATGGACGCCGTTAGCTGCCAATTCGTGCACACTGGGGAGGCGGAAACTGCGCCCCAACGACCCTTTGAGCGTACTATGTGGTGAGAGTTGCCAGCTCGCTCCCAGCGCCCCACTCACATTCCAGAAGTCGCGATGAAGGTCGGGACTCAGGTGGGCATACATCTCAACATCTTCGTGCGTAAGTCCTTGGTAAGAAGACAAGTAATGGGCAAGGATGTGGTCGTAATAGCGATAGACCCGATAGTGCCCCCAGTCGCCTCTGACGCCCGCCTCAAGACGCACGCGCTCGCCCAACTGTTGCGAGAAGGTGAGAAAACCGCCCAGCGTATAGCGCTGATAGCGCGGGAGGAGGAAACTATATCCCGCAAAAGAGTGGTCTTGCAGTTGCGCCTCACCCCCGATCTCTAACTGCTGCCCCTCTGCGAGTTTATAGGCGATGCGCTCTACCGCAGTAAGGGTTTGGAGGCGAAAGGCGAGCTCGAGATCGGCGTTTTGCTCGGGTCGCTTTTGGTTAGGGTAGTGTGTGTGGAATGAGGAGTATTCCTCGCGCGCATTATACTGGTAACCGAGATCGGTATAATTGATCCAGCGTCGTCCTTGTGGGTGCGAGCGGTAGTTTAAGATAAGCTTGGTGTGGTGGGCGGTCGCATACGGATACTCTATGTTGCGGGGGTTACCGTCGGGTTTAACCCGATCAGTAGAGGGGATGCCGTGCGAACCGGGGAAGAAGCCCATCTTTTGTGCCACGTGGCTCGCCGTAAAGAGGAAGAGCCCGTATGGAGAATCCCAACCGAGGGAAAGAGATCCGTCGCGTTCGTAACCGGCAGTATTTTTCAATCGGCGGTCATAAATGGGGAGCTTCTGGGTGAGGTAAACCAACGTATCTTGTGGGACGGCGTAGTCGGCATAGTCTGTTGCCGTAAGGGTCAGGTTGGCAAAAAATCGTTGTCCTGCGTATGAGGTCTTTGCCGAAGCCCCCAAGAGCTGGGCGTTGGAAGCAAACCAAGTTACAGCCTTACCGTGCCAACCATCGAGTGGGCGAGGCATATCGGCGTTGACCACAATAGCGCCCCCCATGGCGTCGCCACCAAAGCGGAGGCTCGTAGCCCCTTTATAGACCCCGACGTGTTCGGCAGCCATCTGGTCGAGTTCGAGTCCGTGGTCTGCGCCCCACTGTTGTCCCTCTTGTTTGATGCCACGGTCGAGCACGACGATGCGGTTGAACCCCATCCCTCGAATCATGGGCTTACTCGCCCCGTTACCGATACTCATGGCGTGGACGCCGGCGACCTGCTCTAGGGTCTGCGAAAGGGTGGGTTGTCGTCGCTGGGAGATGAGCTCT
>CALHZE010000045.1 GCA_938040915.1 uncultured Bacteroidia bacterium
CGCAACGAGCTTAGGGTCTACCGTCACTTGGCACGTTACCTCCTCGGCACTGCCGTGCGCTGCTTTGACGGTAAGGGTTACTGGCGTACCATCAGGGGTAGGCTGCAGCGCCTCGACCAAGAAAGTATCATCGCTCTGCTTTATAACCTTGATATACCCCTCAGGGAGGGTCGTAACCTCATACCCCTTAAGGACATACTCAGCTGGGGTATAGCCGAGCAAGAAATGCACCTTTTGCCCCTTTTCTAAACGAAGTTCACGCCGGTTGAGTGTAAGCTGGGTAGGAGCAACCGCTGCCTGCGTCTTCACCTGACAGGTCGCTTCGAGGTTTTGATTGCTGCTCGTCGCCTTGAGGGTTATGTAGCCCTCTTGTATCGCCTTGATGCGGAAAGTATGCTGCCCATTAAGTTCGGGTTCTGTGCTGAGCACTACGACACCACCCATACCACTAAAGGCGACCGTTTCTCCATCCTCCAACCCCCAGCTCTCTAAAGTAAGCTCACACTCCTGCCCCACACCGAGATGTACCTTCTGTGGCGAAAGGGCAAGTCCGCTACCTTGATAGGCATCCCCTGTGAGTATCCACCCTTTCTCTGTCGTTAATGTCGCTCTTGCCCTCTGCCCTTGGGCATTATAATGACGCCCACTTGCTTTTATCTCTAGCCCACTAGCGATATCGCTTTGGTTTGCCCACCCAACTAAGCTCTGCGAATAGTTGAATGGGCTCATTGCGGTTTTCGAAAGGTCTAGATTTTTTTGAATTTCCCACTTTCCCAGCGGTTGATTGAAAGAGCTGCAACCTTCGAACATCTTATTCATATCCGTCACCTTACTCACATCCCACCCCTCTAGCGGTTGATTGAAAGAGCTGCAACCTTCGAACATCTCATTCATATCCGTCACCTTACTCACATTCCACCCCTCTAGCGGTTGGTTAAAAGAGCTGCAACCGTCGAACATCCCCGAAATATCCGTCACCTGACTCACATTCCACCCCTCTAGCGGTTGGTTGAAAGAGCTGCAACCGTCGAACATCCTACGCATAAACATCACCTTACTCACATTCCACCCCTCTAGCGGTTGGTTGAAAGAGCTGCAATCTTCGAACATTCTACTCATATCCACCACCTTACTCACATCCCACTTTTCCAACGGTTGGTTAAAGGCTGTGCAGTCACTGAACATCCCAAACATATACACCACCTTACTCACATTCCACTCCTCCAACGGCTGGTTAAAAGAACTGCACGCCCAAAACATAAAATTCATTTTCTCAACCCTCTCGAGGTTGGGCTTATCGATACCGTCCTTAAATTGCATCTTAGAGCATTTGTGAAAAGCACTTTCCATACTCGTCCAAACGACGTCGCCAAACTGTTCAACCCACAGCAGCTGCTCACAAGACCCCTCCTGGTAAAACTCTACCATTCGGATATATTCCACTCCCTCGGGTCCAGCTTCTACCAGATACTCGCCGTCACTCTCTGGGGTAAACGTATAGGGTGCAGCTAGATCGGTGATGCTCACCTCTTCCCTTTTTAGCTCATCGCCCCCCGCATTCTTGACCACAACGGTATACTTGCCCACGATCGGGATCTTGAGCGCCTCGCCCGCTTTCCCCTCCCAGCGGGTGATGAAGGGACGCCCCCCAGCGTACACGTTGCCTAAAGCAACCAAGAAGAACAGCACAAAGGCTGCCCCGATACACTTACCTATTTGCCTCATTATCATGTAGTGTTTTAATAAACCTGCCGCAAGTTATCAAAAATAATGGTTGGGCAAACCTGAGGCATCTCCCTCCTCCTGCGCCGAATGAGAGATCCCAATAAAACAAAAGAAGAGGGTGTGTTGAAAACTCTCAACACACCCTCTTCTTTTGTTTGGGGGGGAGGTAGTCTCACATCCTCATTGCCGTAGTTCTCCCTATTCGGTGCGTGCCTCATCTGGGGGCATTTCCTCGGCGCTCTCGCTCTCGAGCTCGGAGGCTGGGGTGGGGGGCTCCTTATCCTTTTTGCGACTAAAGAGTGCCTTGAGACGCCCTAAGAGCTCGCCCAAACTGTCAAACGAGTCTGAAACCACAATGCCCGCACCCGCAGTGTAAGGACTCAGGTCGCTGAACACAAGGTTGTCGTTAGAGCGCGCAAAAGCCTTGTACTGCAGATTCTTGAACAGCGAACTCTGTTGCGTGACGTTGATATCGCCTGCCACCGCACTGGTGGTATTGTTGCGATTGACATCCCAGTTGGCATCTACGTTTAGGCGTCCGTCAAACCACTGCATGGAGACCGAGACTTCTGCCTCGTCTTTGGTGTAGGCGTCGCCCGGTCGATAGTTGAACCCAAGGTCGATGGAAGGGGCGTTCTCGATTTGGGCTATCCACGAATTGAGGTTATTGAAAAGCAGTTCCCAGAACGAAGAGAGGAGGGCATTGTTGCTCGATTCGTCGCCGTTAGGGTTGGTCGTTGTCCCCGCCGCCTCGCCATTGCCAGCGGCAATCTGCCCCTGCGCTCGCGATTCGCCCACAAACGAGTTTAAGAATAACAGCGAGGCAAACTGACGCATCACCTTCTCCTCCGTATTGAGCGCCGCGGCTAAGAGGCTCTGCGTCTCAGGGTCGGCTTGTGGAACATCTATTTTGAATTGGATGCGCGGCGCTTGTAGACTCCCCTCTATCACGATTTTACAGTCGACCGGCACACGCCGTTTGTATTTCTCTGACGCCTCGCTGGGAAAAAGGCGGTCGAGCGCCGCTTTGACGCGGTAAGAGGCGGCAATCTGGGCCTGCCCCTGCTCGAGCGCACCAGAGAAGCGGATGACACTCCCCGCCTGAATCTTAAACTTCTTGCTCAACACCCCCTGGAGCACCGACGTATACTCACCGCGCTGGATAGTGTAGTCGCCAAAGACCCGTACCTCTGACGAATTGGGCACGCTCTCTATACGCAGATTCCCCTCGCCGCGGCAACGCAACATGTCGCCCGTGCGCGGATTAACAAGGAGCTGCGTGAGCGCATCGTTGGTTACGTTAAGGTCGACCCGATAAGAAAGGTTTGATTGACGCCGTTCTTTACCTCGTTGGGTGGGGCGTCGTCGTGTCGTGTCGCGTGGGTCGACAAACTCTAGGAGCTGGTTTTCCTTTGCCTCGGAATAGGTGGGGAGCTGGAAGTAGAGTTGCGACCCTGGCTCGGTGCGTACGGCGGTCTCTAGTCGCAATTGCGCCAACGTCCCGCGGATGTGGGTGAGACTCGAGGTGAAAAGCCGTCCGTAGTAGAGCGCATCGCTCGCTTGGGTCTGGAGGACGCGGAACTGTTGAGTGGTCGCAGTGAGGTCAAAGACTGGGCTCGTGAGTTGGGAGATGTCTATCTTCCCGTGGAGTTGCAAGGGGTGCTCTTGCGGGTCAAAGGCCTCAAAGCTTTCGAACAGGATGGCGTCGTTGCGTAGTCGTACGCGGTCGTGCGTCACGATCTGTGTGCCAAATTGTTTGAGGGTAAAATGCGCATCGTCAAAGGCGACCTCCCCCTCGATGTGGGGCGCTTGCACCGTCCCCGAGAGTCGCAGGTCGGCATTGACTGCCCCCTCAGACGTGAGCGCCTCGCCCGCAAAGAGGTTGAGCAACGAAAGCCGGCATTTGTTAAGGCGCAACCGTCCATCGACGCCACGCCCTTCCATACGCCACGAGGCATCGAGGGTGATGTCTTGTGCGCCCTCAAGGGTTTGGTTCTGAAAGTGTAATAGAAAGGGGTTTTGTAGACCTGCCCAGCGCCCCAAGAGTTCGGAATTGCCGATGTAGGTGTCGTTGAGCGCAAAATTGTCGAGCCGTAACCGCGTAAAGATATTGAGTTGATCGAGCGGCGAGACAAGCCCAATATAGCCGTTTACTTGCCCTTGGTAACGGTAGCGAGGCAAGATTTTCTCTATCGCCCCGAGGTCGATATCGTCTAGCGAGAGACGCAGGGTGTCGTTTGCGTGCCGCGAGAGTTGACCCGCGAGAGTGAGACGTTGGTCTTCGTGCCGGATACTGAAATTGCGCACCTCAAGCCGCGACGTGTCGGTGTATATATGAGCTCGACTAAACTGCCACGCCCGCCCCTGCAAATGTAATTCTGAGGGCTCTAAACGCGTAATAAAGTGAAAGGGCGACTCTCCCTCCGGAGGGTAAAAATGGGTGTCGAGCGACAGACGTAGGGCGCCCCCGCCGATGTCCGGAGTCCGTAGCCCCAGGGCGGCTGTAAAATGGTCGGTGGTGAGACAGTTCTTGAGCAAAATGCTGTCGAGGGCGAGTGTCCCTACCTGCGCGTGTGTGAGCGCGATGTTAAACTGGGTGAGGGTGTCGTGGTTGAGGATGTCGAGCGACACGCCCGTCGCCGCAAGGTTGCCATAGCCGAGTTGCCCGCTCCGCACGCGAAACTCGAGCTCTTGCCCCGCTGCGTCGAAAGTGAACTGCAGTTCGCTCCGCGAGGAAATGGTGAGCGAGGGGACTAGGGTGGCGAAAAACTCCTCACACTCGCCCATGAGCAAGGTGGCGCGATAAAGCTTTTTGGGTGGGACGGTGTCGAGCGACGAGGCGGCTAGAAGCTCAGCTGCTGGGCACTCCTCTTGCGGCTCGGCAAAGTAGGAGGGGAGGCGCTCCTCAAGCAACTCGCGGAGGGCGGTCACGAGGTGATCAAAGCGCTGGTCTGTCCACATCGAGGCGCGAAAGACCCGCGAGTCGGCGGTGATCGTCTTCCCGCCGCCGTCGTTAAAGGCCGAGATCCGAAGTCCGTCGAGCCGCATTGTCCCGTTCGGGTTGGTGTAGTCTAACTGGGCAAAGGAGACGCTCCCCAACAGGTCGTCTAGATTCTTCCCTTCGTAAAAGGCGTTTACGTCGAACGAGAGTTGAGCGATCGAGTCTTTCTCATACCAGTGGAGACGCTTAAGGTCGATATGGGGCGCGGTGGCAGCAAACTGGTACTTAGGGATCGAGTCTGAGAAGTCGAGCTTCCCCTCAAAGGTGAGTTGCAGCGCCGAGTCGCGCACGGTGGCGTGCCCCGAGTAGCTCTTGGGGGTGACGTCGCCGTCGAGGTCGATGTGGTGGTAGGTATAGTTCTTAAACTCGAGGTTGTCGATGGCAATCTGTGTGCGCGCATGCAGGTCGCCGCCCTTTTTGACCACCCCCTCTACTGAGCCCTTGAGGTCGGTGTGCCCCAAGAGTTCGCGGTTGATGAGTTTCCCTACGTGTAGGCGCTGTGTGGAGATCTGCCCGCCAAAGGTCGTTCCCGCTTGCGGGTCAATGCTGAGCGAGATGTCGACCCCCATGTTGCCAAGGTTGGAGGTGAGGGTGCCATAGGCCACAAAGTCGTCTAGGAAGCCGACCAGCTCACCCTTGTAGGCTAGACGCTGTAGGCGGCGCGCAAAGGAGGGGAGGGTAAAATGTGCCACCCCGAGCGAGTCGGTGAGCAGACGGACGTCTTCGAGTGAGGTGCGACACTCCTTGACTTCGAGGTGTACCATCGCGTCGTGTACTTGGGGCAACCCCTCAAACGACGACTCAAGGCGTAGGCGCGTCGCTGCGCCGGTCTGCAGGGTGAGCGAGTGCACCTGTAGCGAGGCGATCGTCCCCGCCGCATACCCCGTGGCATAAACCGGCAGATCCGAAGGGTGAAGGCGCGGCACAAAATAGCTGAATAGGCGTGGGGTAAGCACCGAGGGTTCTAGGGCGAGCGAGAGCCGAACGTTGTGCACAAAGTCCTTCATCGCACCCCAACCCTCAAAGTCCATCCGGAAGTCCGACACGTGGAGG
>CALHZE010000046.1 GCA_938040915.1 uncultured Bacteroidia bacterium
ACGAATCCGAACAATACCACCCCGAGCAGGGGGAGGAAAAGAGTACAGCGTCGCGTCACGATATGTTCTGCTATTTCTGGCGGCAAAAGTAATATATTTAACCGTTAACGACCAACACGGGCAAGGTTGTGGCGTGGAGGATGAGGCTTCGCTCGTGTGACTCCATAAAGTAGCGATTGTCTTGCGCGGCATCTCGCAAACTGTTAATCACTAGGAGATCAGCCTTCACCTTCGAGGCATAACCCAATATTTCTTGCGAGTAGTCATCTTGCCCCGCCACTGTGTAGACGACATACGGGATGCCCTTTGCTTGAAGCCGTGTCGTGAGTCGCTCGAGGTTGAACTCCACCGCCTCCTGTAGTTCACTTTCGTTAACTTGTGGGAGCACAAGGTGTACGTCAAATTGGAAAAGACCGGCAAAACGATCTAGCCAAATTTGCTGACAATCTGGTTTATCGGTATAGTCTACGGGGAGTAGAATCCGTTGAAATGGGGTAACCTCCTCACTGTGTTGGACGAGCAGGTAGACCCCCGGTAGGTGCTTAAAGAGCTTTCGCGCCAATGATTTTTTGTAGAGCTCGGGGGTGTTGAGATGTGCCGAACCGATAACGACCATATCGGCGTGGAAATCGCGCATGGCAGCTGCGACCTCTTTGAGGAAATCTCCCTGTGAGAGCAACCAATTACACTCGACGGCCTCGGAATACTCTGCCACGAGTTGAGAGAGGTCTTGGCTTCGATCTTCCTCGTCGGGGTTTGCTACGTGTAAGAGGAGGAGTTTCCCGCCGCTTTTAGCGGCATAAGCCGACGCATAGGATAGGGCGGCGTGTACCTTTTCAGAAAAGTCGGTTAACACCAACACATTACGTTGTCGAGGAGGGTCGTCGTTTGGGGTTTCTTCTGTGAGTAAGGTGGTCTTTTCTTCACTGGGCATAACGTCCATGTCTGTCTGTAGTCAATGAAAACTGATTGCTTACAAAGATAGAACTAATTTTTTAATCACCCCTTGTGTGCTAGAATTCAAAAACTCTTTTTACCTTTGTGGTGTTGAAGGGATGTAGGGACGGTAATAGCCCTCGGGGTGTAGCGCAGCCCGGTTAGCGTGCATCGTTCGGGACGATGAGGTCGGGAGTTCGAATCTCCCCACCCCGACAGATTTCCCCCTCTGCTTAGAGGCAAGAATTC
>CALHZE010000047.1 GCA_938040915.1 uncultured Bacteroidia bacterium
GTGTCGATGCCGTAGTGCACACCGATGACATCATTTATGTCTTTGAGTTCAAGCTCTCTGATCGCGGGACGCCAGAGGCGGCACTCGCACAGATCGACGCCAAAGGCTACGCAACTCGCTATCAGAAGTCTGGTAAACAGCTGGTCTTGGTGGGTGTCACCTTCGATCCTGAGAAGCGCAACCTCGGTGCGTGGGCGGTACGGCGCTAGGGGCGAGTGCTACGGGTATCCGCCTGTGCCCCTTCGGAGAAAGACAACATAATCTTGCAAGATGATGCCTTCGCAACTCCCAGCGGTAGATCCTACCGTTAACCACCTCAGAGAGTATCTTGAGGCGCTTCTTCCCGCCGATGATGAGGTGCTTCAGGCTCTTGTGCGCGAGACGTACGAATTGACGCAACACCCACGGATGCTCGGCGACCGCTGGTTGTGTGCTTTCTTAGAAATGGCGTTGGTGGGGCGAACGACTCCCCACGTCCTCGAGGTCGGAACGTTTACCGGTTATACGGCGCTTCGCTTGGCGCGCGCCGTCGGCGCGGCTGGGCACGTAACGACGCTAGAGTCTCGCTCCCTTCACGCCGATATTGCGGCAAAGTATTTCGCTGCCGCGGGAGTCGCGGAGCGGATTACCCTCCTGCGAGGCGACGCCTGTACGCTCCTTGCCACATTCCCCGCGACACCCATTTTTGACCTTGTCTTTCTTGACGCCGATAAGCTCGAGTACCCTCGCTATCTGGAGCTTGTCTTGCCGTTATTGCGCGTGGGAGGAATGTTGGTGGCAGACAATGTGTTGTGGAGCGGCAAGACGGTAGACGCCGCCGTCTCTGACCCGCATACGGAGGCGCTACGCGCCTTCAACCGAGCGGTACTTTCCCACCCAGCCTTACGCGCCACGCTGCTACCGGCGGGTGATGGCGTAGTCGTGGCTACGCGCTGGCAGGCGTAGACGACACGGCTTCTTTTTGCCCCTTTCGTTACTTTTGTCTCATGAAACGGTGTATCAATCGGGGGCGCGGGGCGCTGTTCCTGTTTTTGCTCCTGTTCTTGTTTTGGGCGTTGGGGCTTGTCTTTACGCAGTGTGCGCGGGTTGTGTCGCTCAGTGGGGGCGAGAAGGACGTTATGCCGCCGCGCCTCATCCGCACCGTACCCGCGAATGGCGCTACTCACTTCGCCGGTAAGCGCGTTAAGCTCACCTTTGACGAATATGTCAATCTCAAGGACGCGCAGAAAGAGATCTACTTTTCCCCTCCGTTTCGTTGGCCTTATGGCACGACCCTGCAAGGGCGGACGCTGGTTTTCGACATCGTCGATACCCTACAAGCCGACGTGACGTATCGCCTTCACCTCGGGACGGCAATTGAGGACTTGACGGAGAAGAACCCGTTTCGTGACACCCTCTTTACCTTTTCAACGGGCGCTACGATCGACACACACGTCCTGCACGGCACGGTGCGCGATGCGCTCTCGCACGACCCCGCCAAGGGGGTAAAGGTGATGCTCTACCGCGAAGCGAGCGACTCGGTCGTTTACAAGGCGTTACCAAACTATGTGGCGGTCCCGGATGCCGAGGGACGATTTCGGTTTGACAACCTGCCCGCCGCAGCGCAGTTTAAGCTCTTTGCGCTGGAGGACGCTAATGCCAATTACCGCTATGACCAACCGCAAAAAGAGCGTGTGGCTTTTGTGGACACGCTCGTAACGCCCTTGCCCCTCGGTCACGACTCATTGCAGCACCCCCTTACGTTGGATCTTTTTACTTACGTACGCCCACCGTTGGCGTTAACTTCGGCAACGCGTCCCGTGCCGGAGGAGATACAACTCATATTTTCCACTCCTACGGCTCGCTCGCTCGTTTTGCGCGACGAGTTGGGTAATACACCCACTCTTGTATTAGAATCGTCTTTTTCGGGCGACACTGCGCGTTTTTGGTTAACCGACGCGCAGCTGGCTCGACAAGACTCGTTATTCTTCACAGTACGCTACACAGGGAAAGCGCCTTTTAACGACGAAACGCGCACGGATACGCTGCGCCTAGCCTACTCTTTTGCTAAGCCCGATCGAGACTCCGCGGGGGTACTCTTGCCTATAGAACGGCGCTTGTCTGATTCGGTGCTTCGACTCTCGGTCTTAAATGTGCAAAAAGGGCTTGCGGCAGAGGATAGTCTTCGGATCGAGCTTTCCTCGGCCGTCACACGCGTAGCGGCAGAGCGGCTCTACTTACTGCCCGATTCGGTGGCGGTGAACGTAGTGGCAGCGGTAGGACATCCGCGCCGTTTTGCGCTTTATGCCCCATGGAAGCCCCGTCGTATCTATGACGTAATTGCGCTCCCAGGTGCATTTACCGACGCCTTTGGGCGAACGAATGATACGGTAAAGCTCCACTTCGCAACCCTCAATCCGTCCCAATTCTCGGTGTTGCACCTTACGCTGCAAGGTTGCCCTGCGCATGCGCTGGTGCAGGTGCTTAGTGGTGATGGTAAACAAAAGCTATTACGTTCGTTGCGGGTGATGCCACAACAGGCGCAGCTCGATATTCCTTACCTTGAGCCGGGGATGTATACGTTGCGGGTCGTGGACGACCGAAATGCGAATGGTCGCTGGGACACGGGTAACTACCTCCTACACCAACAACCCGAGTCTATACGTTATTATAAAAATGAAAAAGGGCAGTCTACCCTCTCGCTCCGCCCCAACTGGGAGTATGACGTGACGGTAGACTACGCAACGCTGGAGGAGTAACGATGTCAGTACTGGTCAATTTCTCTATGTTCCCAACAGATAAGACGGGGAGCATGTCTCCGTATGTGGCAAAGATAGAACAGGCGATCCGCCGCACGGGTTTCCCGAGTCAATTGGGGGCGATGAGTACGGTGGTTGAGACACCCACCCTTCGAGAGGCTTTTGCTGTAATAGAGGCGGCTTATGCGGCTCTTGAGGGTTGCACGCGTGTCTATGTCAATGCGACGCTCGACATCCGTACCGATCGCGACAATCGTATGGCGGCTAAGGTGCAGTCGGTCGAGGAGAAGATTGCTCAGCTTGAGAAACAATAAATGTGGCGACCTAGCCTTTCCTTTTGGACGAGTGTGGTGTTTTGTCTCGTGCTAGTGTCGGCGTCGTTTGCCCAGCAACGGGGCGAGCGCGTGTTGGCGCTGGGGGTACGCGGGGGCTATGGTCGGTCAAATATCTCGTTTCAGCCTTACCAGTCGCGCGCGCAGTGTCCGAGTCAGGTATTGGGGGCTTCGTTTCGTTTCACCAATCAGAAATACCTCGGGTGTGTGATGGAGCTGGTCTACGAACGTACGGCTTACCAGACCACCGAGTATACCGCGCGGCGTGAGGGACATCCCGTCCCGTTGGGCACGCCGTTGGAGTGTCAAGACACGTGGTTGCGCTTGCCGTTTTTTATGCAGTTGCGTTACCGTCTTGGCTATCTCTATGTGGAGGCGTTGGGGGGCGGTTATGTTGACTACTTGCTCTCAGAACGTACGGGCGCTGTGGGGGCTTCGCTTGCGCCTCAACCCATTTACTATAGCACCCATTACCCATTGGGCGCGGGTTTGGAGGCAGGGGGGGGCATCGGGCTTGCTACGGCGTGGGGGACACTCATGGTGGAATATCGCACGTGGTATCGCCTCACCAATCTCTACGAACGTCCGCGTATCCCCAAGCAAGACGAACCTCGCTCTAATTTACGAAACCAGACCGTGGGGCTTGCGTATTACTATATACTACGTTAGTGCCCATTAAGTTATATTGAGATGAATAAAACGGTTATCCTAACCCTCCTTTTCCCGCTCCTCTCTTTTGCCATGGTGTGTGCCCAGCAGAAGCCTTTTTCGCAAGAGGGGCAATGCTCGTTCTATGCTGACAAGTTTCACGGGCGCTCGACGGCCTCGGGCGAGCGTTATGACAAGACGCTTTTTACGTGTGCCCATATGACCCTCCCTTATGGGACGAACCTTAAGGTGACGAATCTCTCTAATGGGAAGACGGTCGTCGTGAGGGTCAATGACCGCGGTCCCTTCTCTCCCAATCGTATCGTCGATGTGAGCAAGGCGGCTGCCGAGGCGCTGGATATGATCACCGCAGGCGTAGTCAAGGTGCGCCTTGAGATAACGGCAGAACAACCGCCAGCTGCGGTAACCGCCCAGACCCCGTCAGCCTCGGGAACGGAAAAAAAAAGTGTCGATGTAGCAAAGTCCGATGCCGACCGCGGCATTACGGAGTATAGACCCATGACGCGCGAGCTTGACTCGAAGCCGGTCTCTATGGCAAAGAAGCTCGAAGAGTCGCAGCAGCCAGTGGTTACGCCCACTACACCGACAGCCCCTACAGCTCAGCCGTCGACTCCTGCGCCTGTGGAGGTGCAACAAAAAGCCGATCTGTATGCGGTGCAGGTGATGCGCCACAGTGCTACGGGTTTTGCCGTGCAGATCGCTAGTTTTAACGGGGTGGGTAACCTTTTGGCGCGCATGGCTGATTTTGACGCGAGTGTCAAAGCCAACCTCTTCCTCCTTGCCGTTGAGCGCGACGGTAATGTCTCTTACAAGATACTTTATGGCACTTATGCTACACGCGCCGAGGCAGAGAAAGCCAAGGAGGCGGTCGTGGCAAAGTACCCAGATTGTTTTATCGTGACACTGTAGGCGAACGCTCGTCTATTTCTGATAGCTGTCGGGCAGGGGCGAGAGTCGCTCTTTGTCGGATTTTGGAATTAACATTTTACATGACGACGCTAACTCATACGCCGCCCCTCGTGGTGAGCGGCATCCGCTCCACGGGGCATTTACACTTAGGCAATTACCTCGGGGCACTGCGCAACTTTGTGGAGATGCAAGATCGCTACCGGTGCTATTTCTTCATTGCCGATCTTCACTCCCTGACGACGCACCCAACGCCTGACCATCTGCAAGACTCGGTGCGCGATATCTTGGCTGAGTATCTCGCTGTGGGGCTTTCGCCGGAAAAGTGTGCACTTTATGTGCAGAGCGACGTGGTAGAGACCATTGAGCTTTACCTCTACCTCAACATGAATGCCTACCTCGGTGAGCTAGAGCGTTGCACCTCGTTCAAAGACAAGGTGCGTAAGAACCCGAACAATGTCAATGCGGGGTTGCTGACTTACCCAACCCTTATGGCGGCGGATATCTTGATACACCGCGCCGATATTGTCCCCGTGGGAAAAGACCAAGAGCAGCACCTCGAGATGGCGCGTACTTTTGGCGAACGCTTTAATCGGATGTATAAGACCGAGCTCTTTCCCGCCCCCCAAGCTTACCAGTCAGACAAGCCGCTGGTTAAGATCCCTGGGTTAGACGGGAGCGGAAAGATGGGCAAGTCAGAAGGCAACGCGATTTACCTAGTGGATACACCTGCGGAGGTGCGCAAGAAGGTGATGAAGGCGGTCTCTGACCTTGGACCCTCAGAACCCAATCAGCCGAAGAGCGAGCCGGTGCAGAACCTCTTTACTCTGATGTCTCACGTCTCGACGCCCGAGACGGTGGCGCACTTTGAGGAACTCTATAACCGGTGTGAGATCCGTTACGGGGATATGAAAAAGCAGCTCGCTGAGGACATGGTGAGCTACCTCGCCCCCCTCCAAGAGAAAATCGAGTATTATCGCCACAACGAGCAGGTGCTCTCAGAGGCTGCCCAGATCGGCGCAGAGAAGGCACGAGAGAGTGCCCGAGCTACACTCGCGTTGGTAAGAGAGGCGATCGGGATAAAGCGTTTATAGGTAACCCATGTCAATTATCGACCTCTCTGTAAAGCGTATGGCGCGGCGACACTTGCGCCGGATGGCCTCGAGTCTTTCGCGTCCAGAACTCTCGCAAGCCCTCGTGTTAAAGCAGTTGATCGGACAGTTAAGACACACCCAGTACGGGGCGCAGTATGGGGCAGACTCCATCAACGATTATACTCAGTTTGCGGCACAGCTCCCGTTGGCAACCTACGAGACCTTTGAGCCCTACATCCAGCGCATGCGAACGGGGGAGGCGAATGTCCTCTATCCGGGGCGGGTCAAGTGGTATGCTAAGTCTTCGGGCACGACCTCGAGCAAGAGCAAGTATATCCCCGTGACAGACGATGCGCTCAAACATTGTCATTACCAAGCGGGGCGCGACATCCTTGCGACCTATCTAGACTGTCACCCCCAGTCGCGTTTTTATATGGGCAAGGGGTTAACCCTCGGGGGGAGTCACCAGATCGAAGCCTCGATGGGGCTGACGCACGACGGCGACTTGTCGGCAATCCTCTTACAGCGCATCCCCGCATGGGCAGACTGGATTCGCACCCCCTCGCGCAAGGTGGCTCTGACCGCCGATTTTCAGACGAAGCTCGCCGGCATTGCCCGTGAGGCACTGCGCCAACGTGTGACGAGTCTGAGCGGCGTCCCGTCGTGGAATTTGGTGATGCTTAAGTACCTGCTCGAGGTATCGGGCAAGGCAAACATCTCAGAGCTGTGGCCAGACCTCGAGGTCTTCTTTCACGGGGGGATTAGCTTCACCCCCTACCGTGCCCAGTATGAGGCGATTATCCCGTCGCCCAAGATGCACTACATGGAGACCTATAACGCGAGCGAGGGGTTCTTCTGCATCCAAACCGACCCGACCAATGCCGACATGCAACTCATGGTAGACTATGGCATCTACTTTGAGTTTATCCCGATGTCCTCCTTCCACTCCAAAACACCCGAAATTGTGCCCCTAGAGGGGGTAAAAACTGGGGTAAACTACGCCATGGTAATTAGCACCACATCGGGGCTCTATCGCTATATAATCGGCGACACCGTGCAATTCTCCTCCACCAAGCCCTATTTCCTTCATATTACGGGGCGCACGAAGCACTATATCAACGCCTTTGGCGAGGAATTGATTATCGACAACGCCGAGCAAGGGCTCAAGCGCGCGTGTGAGGCGACGGGGGCTGTCATCTCAGAGTATACGGTAGCCCCACGCTTTATGGCACAAAACACCCAAGGGGCGCACGAGTGGTATATCGAGTTTGCCAAGCGTCCGGAGGACGTGGACGTTTTTTCACGCACACTTGATGCGGCACTCTGTTCGCTCAATTCAGACTATGAGGCAAAACGGACGAACAATGTGACCCTAGCCCCGCTCGTGTTGCACGAGCTCCCAGCGGGGACATTCGTCGGTTGGATGGCACATCGGGGCAAACTCGGGGGGCAGAACAAAGTGCCACGTCTCTCCAACGACCGCACCTACGCCGATAGCCTCGAAGCCTTTCTTGCCTCGCAAAAAGAACTTTAGCGATGAAAAAACGTCTTGTGGTATTGACTGGCGCAGGGATTAGCGCCGAGAGTGGCATCCGTACCTTCCGCGACTCCAACGGGCTGTGGGAAGAGTATCGCATAGAGGATGTAGCGACCCCCGAGGGATGGGCGCGTGACCCCGAGCTCGTGCAAGAGTTTTACAATCAGCGGCGAAAGCAACTCCTTACCGCCGAGCCCAATGCGGGACACCGCGCTTTGGCAGAAGCTGAGTCGTGGCTCGACGTGCAGATTATCACTCAGAACGTCGACGACCTGCACGAGCGGGCGGGGAGTTCGCACGTCTTGCACCTTCACGGCGAGTTGAAGAAAGCTTGTTCGGAACGAAACAAGAAGCTCGTTTACGACATCGACGGTTGGGAACTAAAGATGGGCGAGAAGGCAGAGGATGGCGCACAGCTCCGTCCCTTCATTGTCTGGTTTGGTGAGGCAGTGCCGAACATCGAGCCAGCAGCCGAATTGGCGCGTACGGCAGATTACTTCGCCGTCGTAGGGACGTCGCTTAACGTCTATCCCGCAGCAGGTTTAACGGCGTATGCGCCGCAGGAGTGTCCGCTCGTGATCGTAGACCCGAATGCCGTAAACTCGCCCATGCGGCGCGTACAGCAGGTCTTTGCCCAGCCCGCCTCGACGGGTGTCCCCGCCATGCTCGAGTGGATTAGGGGATTGTAAGGGCGATGAAAGCGTCGATACTCATTTGCTACCCCCATGGCGGAGATCTATACGGAGTATCAGCAATTGTAGGGGAATTTTCTCTTAACACAGAGTCTCTACCCCGCGCCTTTTAAACTCTCTTTTCTTCCGTGTAACTATTGCCCCCTTTCAACGTCTGACTGTCAGATTTTGATAAAGGGCAATGGTATTAAAATAACGGATAATGAAAAGAATCATTCACTCCCTATTCCTACTGCTCATCGCTAGTAGTTTGTTCCCTCTCTCCTCCCTCAAAGCACAACCTACCCACAGTATTAGCCTCACGGGCAAGGTAAAGGAGGCTACGACGAATAAGCCGATTCCGTATGCCACGGTCGCCATTATTGATGGCGAGGGGAAGACTCGCGGCGCGGTAACCGCCGAGGACGGAGGCTTTGAGATCACCACCCCGACAGGTAAGATGAAGCTAGTAGTTTCCTGTATGGGCTATGCAAAGCATGAAGCAGAGCAAGAGGTCGCGAAGTCAGAGGACTTGGGCGACATCCTCCTACAGCCCGACACGAAAGAGCTGGACGAGGTGGTCGTAAAAGCCGTGAAGCCCATGATTCGGCGCGAGGCTGGTAAGATTGTCCTTGATGCGAAGAGTCTTGCCCCTATTGCTACCAATGCTATTGATCTGTTGAAACGTACGCCAGGCTTGTTGGTCTCTGAGGATGGGAGCGTTACCGTCGTCGGAAAAGGGCGTCTTCTTATCCTTGTCAATGGACAAGAAAAGTATATGACTGGGCAAGAGTTCGGCACTTATCTGCGAGGGCTGCAGGCAGAGGATGTCAAGACGATAGAGGTAATGACCATCCCACCCGCTAAGTATAGCGCTGAGGGGGATGTGGGAATTGTCAATATCGTCCTGCAACGGAAACTATCGGACTATTTCGGGGGGACGGTGACAGATACGCATTTGGTCTCCAAATATCAGGCAAACGATGCGGCGGCAAGTCTGAAGTACCAGAATGGTACGCTATTCCTCCATGCGAGTGGGATGTTCGGCTTGGGGGACGAGAACGAAGAGAAACTCCGAGAACGAACATATCTGCAAAAGAAATGGGTGCAGCACACAGATAACAAGATCTCGAACCGATACGCTGGAGGAAATCTTGGCTTCGAATGGGGCTTGCCCCAGCACTTCGTGGTCGGTGGACACTATGCGGGGCTCGCATTTACGCCAGACCGTAAAATTGAATATGTCGTGAATATAGAGGACGATGTGAGCAAAAAGGAAAGCCGTTTCCAAGCATGGAATAACATCGATTATAACATGTTACGCCATAATGGGGGGTTGTTCTTGAAAAAGAATTGGGGACGGAAAAGTGCACTATTAGATGTAAACTATATACACTATACCCTCGAAAATAAGGATCGTTACCGTGCTACGGGCGATAACTCTTATAAGTACAGTAACTTCATGGACAGAACAACAGACTTGTGGTCTGGAAAGTTGGATGTAGAGATCCCGACAAATGCCTTAAACGTCGATTTCGGAACTTCGTACCAATATACCCAAACAGACCATACAGCGAGTTTTCTAGAGAACCCTCTCCTCCCCGATCAACACGATGATTTCCTCCACAAGGAACACATTGGTGCCGTCTATACCGATTTCGTATTCTATCCACTCCAAACATTGGTAACACAGATAGGGTTACGTGGCGAAGGGACGCAGGTCTATGGAGAGCAGCGCGGCATGGGGAAAAAGATCGACTCAAAGCTATTCCACATTTTCCCAACTCTTTACCTAGGTTACTATCCGCACGAACAGCATGTACTGAGCCTGAGTTGCGGACGCCGGATCAGTCGCCCGAGTTTCGCAGATATAAACCCCTTTGTGCGCTACATAGATCAGTACAATAAGGTCGCTGGGAATCTGGACTTAAAACCGACCATATCCTACAACGCAGAGTTGGGATATACCTTCAACAACAACCTCAATATCGCTCTTAGCTATCGTGCTATGAAAGATGCCGCATCTACGGTGCCTAGGCTTCAAAGTGATGGCACGCTACTCCATACCGAAGAGAACGCGAGTGATTTGCGACTCTTCTTACTCTCAATATCTTACCGGTGGGTTCCTACTGATTGGTTAAATGCGTTCGTGGCGCTTTATGGTTACAATATGAAGGGAATTTCGAATGCTTATGAGAAGACGATTACAAGACAAAGCTGGGTCTTTATGGCTTACGGCGGTCTAAACATCTATTTCAATCAAAAGAGAACGTGGATGGCGGAAATTCATACACAATATCAAACCTCAGAGCACTACGCATTATCTACGAGTAAGCCGCATTTTCATCTCCATCCCGCTATCAAGTATCGTGCGTTTGGTGGAAGGCTCAATGTGAGCGCAGAGCTACTCTATGCATTGAAGAGTGATACGGGCGTTACGCAGATGATGCCAAATTATAAGGAGGTTAGCACGAATTATGTGAAACGGGTGTGCAAACTCTCTCTCTCTTACAACTTCGGTGGCTTTATAAAGAAGGAAGCACACTCGGCAGAGGCGCTATACGAGCGGTTGGGAAAATAGGGTTACCATAACAGCTAACAGAGAGCCACCATCGGCGACATACTGAGACGACTTGTGAGAGGAGCATCTCGCAAGTCGTCTCAGTCGTCTTAAAAATAAAGACACGACAGGGGCGTCGCCCGAGAGTCCGTTGTATAGAGAAAGGCGATAAGCCGAGGGAGAACGTTATCATCGCGGGGGGGGCAATTATCGTTAACCGACACTTTTGGGGACGGAAAACGATTGCAACAGCGTAATGCGCTAGGTTGCGCTAACGTACCCCATTTGCCCCCATTTTCCTACCTTTGTGTGTAGGCTGGCGTCGAGCCCCGGCGTCATAGACACGAAATAGGAGACTCAATGTCAAAACAACAGACACTTGCAGCACCCTTGCGCGTGAGCGGACAGGGACTCCATACGGGGGTGCTCACCGAGGCGGAGGTGCGTCCTGCCCCCATTAACACCGGTATCATCTTTGTGCGTGATGATCTAGAGGGCGCGCCCGTGGTACATGCCCTTGCAGAGAACGTGCTCGATACCTCGCGGGGTACCACCATCGTAGAGGGCGAAGCTCGCGTCAGCACACTCGAGCATCTGATGTCAGCACTCTGGACGATGGGGGTCGACAATGCAGAGGTACATTTGCACGGTCCCGAAGTGCCTATCCTTGACGGCAGTGCCCGCGAGTATGTGCGTCAAATAGCCCATGTCGGGCTTGTGGAGCAGGAGGCCGAGCGGGTCTATTTCGCCCCCGAGGAAAAGATCTCGTTCAAAGACGAAGCCTCGGGTGTGGAATTGACCCTTTATCCTGACGAGGGCTACTCGGTGGATGTGTTGATCGACTATCATTCGGAGGTACTGGGGCATCAGTTCGCCTCTTTCGTCGACGGGCAAGACTACGCTAAGGAGATCGCCAACTCGCGTACCTTCGTCTTTTTGCACGAGCTCGAGCAGTTGCGCGCCCATAACCTCATCAAGGGGGGCGACTTGGCGAATGCGTTAGTCATTTTGGAACATGGTGTCTCGCAAGAGGAGCTCGATCGTCTCGCTACCCTCTTTGGCAAGCCGAAAGTGCACCCCGCCCCGAATGGGATACTGAGCAATGAACCCCTTTCTTACGAAAACGAACCGGCGCGTCACAAGCTCCTCGACGTCCTTGGCGATTTGGCGCTGGTGGGCGTGCGTCTCAAAGGGCATATTTTAGCGCAGCGCCCAGGTCACTACGCCAATACAGAGCTGGCGAAGCTCATTCGCAAAGCCTTTTTAGAGTCACAAAAGAACGCAGCGCCACACATCGACCTCACACAGCCCCCCATCTTAGATGTCAACCAAGTACAGCAATTGTTGCCTCACCGTCCGCCATTCCTCTTGGTGGATAAGATTATGGAGCTCTCCGAGACGCGCGTCGTAGGGGTTAAGAATGTTACGATAAACGAGCCCTTTTTCGTAGGGCACTTCCCCGGAGCGCCCGTTATGCCGGGGGTGCTTCAAGTAGAGGCGATGGCGCAGGTCGGGGGCGTATTGGTCTTAAGCACGGTACCTGACCCAGAGAATTACCTGACCTACTTCCTACGTATCGACAACGTCCGCTTCCGACAAAAGGTAATGCCAGGCGACACGCTGATTCTTTGCATGGAGCTCGTTAGCCCGATACGGCGCGGTATGGCCGTCATGCACGGGACAACATTTGTGGGGGGGACGCTGGTCGCCGAAGGAGACCTGATGGCGCAAATCGCACGTAAGTCGTAACCCAGTCGTTAGCACGAGAGACTCTAAAACGCACGAAGAAATGACAATCAGTCCATTGGCTCATGTAGCAGAGGGTGCTACGCTTGGCAATGGGGTTGTGGTCGAACCCTTTGCCTATATAGCAGCCGATGTGGTCATCGGCGATAATACGTGGGTCGGTCCTCACGCCACCATCTTTGACGGAGCGCGGATCGGTCGTAACTGTAAGATATTCCCCAATGCGGTCGTGTCGGGCATCCCCCAAGACCTGAAATTTAAGGGAGAGTATTCCACGGCAGAAATAGGCGATGGGACAACCCTGCGCGAGTGTGTGACGGTCAACCGTGGTACGCTTGCCAAACAGGTAACGCGCGTGGGGGCAAACTGCCTTATTATGGCTTACGCCCACGTGGCGCACGACTGCGTGTTACACAACAACGTAATCTTAGGAAACAGTACTCAGCTGGCGGGCGAGGTCGAGGTCGATGACTACGCGATCCTTTCTGGCGGCACGCTCGTGCACCAATTTACCCGCGTGGGGAAACACGTCATGGTGCAGGGGGGGACGAAGGTAAACAAAGATGTCCCCCCGTACGTCATCGCGGGGCGCGAGCCCATCATGTTCTGTGGCTTGAATGTGGTGGGGTTGCGTCGAAGGCTCTTCCCTGCCGAGCTCATCCAAGAGATCCAAGAGGCCTACCGCCTGTTGTATCGCGAGGGGATGAATATCTCGCAGGGGATCGAACGCATTGTCCAAGAGATGCGCCCTACGCCAGAATTGGAAGAAATCATTAAATTCGTACAGCGGTCTGACCGTGGACTACTCAGAGGAGGGAAAATAGAATGAGTGATACCGAGCGTGTTGAGTTACTGGGGTTAACCTTCGAGCGCCTCTATACCCACAGCGAGTTGGAAGAGGCTGTGGCGCGCCTTGCAGGCGAGATCTGTGCGGGTTTTGACCATAGTACCGATCCGTTGGCGTTGTGCATCCTTAATGGGGCGTTTGTCTTTGCCGCCGATCTGGTGCGCCGGTTGCCCTTTGAGCTCTCAGTAGAGTTTGTCCGCTATCGCTCGTATCACGGGTTAAACGCCTCGCAGAAGCCCGAAGAGCTCCTTGGGTTGACACAACGCATTGCGCAACGCGATATCCTTATCATTGAGGATATTGTCGATACGGGGCTTACGATGCAGTCTTTGCTCGATAATCTGAAGGGGCGTGGGGCACACTCGATTCAGATAGCCTCGATGTTTACCAAGTCAGAGGCGTTTGCCGGCAACTTTGCGGTAGACTACGTGGGGATCGACCTCCCTAACCGCTTTGTGGTGGGGTATGGGCTTGACTACAACGGGCTCGGGCGTAACCTTGCCGACCTCTACATCCTTTCGGAATAACGTTTTCACAGACGGAGAATACATCGGCGATGATAAACTTAATTCTATTCGGTCCTCCTGGAGCTGGGAAGGGCACACAAGCACAACTGCTGGAAAAAAAGTACGAACTCACGCACATCTCCACGGGGGACATTCTCCGACAAGCAATTGCCGAAGCGACGCCCCTCGGTCTACAAGCTAAAGCCTTTATGGACAAAGGGCAGCTGGTACCCGATGAGATGGTGATAGGCATCATTCGGGAGTTTATCCATGCGCACCGTGACGTCAAGGGCTTTATTTTTGACGGTTTCCCACGGACGCGTCCGCAGGCGGTGCAGTTGGATCAGATGTTGCACGACGAGGGGACGATGATTAACGCCGTCCTGCTCCTTTCGGTAGAAAAAGAGGAGTTGGTGCAGCGGCTTCTGCAGCGTGCTAAGCTGGAGGGGCGTGCCGACGACAAGGAAGAGGTGATAGAGAACCGTATCAAGGTCTATCACGAGCAGACAGCGCCCGTTGCTTCGCACTACAATGGTTCGGGCAAGCTCTTTCAAATCAACGGTCTGGGCACAGTAGAAGAGATATTCCAGCGCCTAGAGGAGGTGATTGACAAGCTATAGCTTACCGCATATTTTCTTAGCACAGGGGTGTTGCACACAGACGCGTGTAGCACCCCTGTTTTTTTTGCACTAATGTCAGCTCCTCACGCCGCCGCGACCCAGTGACTAATGAGGGGCGTGAAGGGGGCGCGGATGGAGGAATGGTAGAGGGGGGATGCAATAGTTCCGTAATTGCCTACTTTTGTGACACGTAACTAGGCGTAGAAACAAACACGGTAACCGATGGGAAATCAGAACCTGAAGGAGGCGCGTGCGGAGAAGAACGACGAGTTCTATACCCAGTATCACGACATAGAGTTGGAACTCAATGCCTACCTCGAATACAACCCCGAGCTTTTTCGTGGGAAGGTCGTACTCCTACCGTGCGATGACCCCGAGTGGAGCGAATTTACGCGCTACTTTGCCGCTAAGTTCGATACCCTAGGGCTCAAGAAGCTCATTAGTACGAGCTATGCACCCGAGAGCAAACGTTACCCCCTCGATTGGCAGCCTACGCTCTTCGAGACCGAGAACCCCCGCTTTAGTGCCGAAAAGAGCGCCATTTGTGGTAAAATCTTCACCCTTACGCGCGAGGCTCATGCGACAAAGAGCCTCAACATCGATGCCCTAGAGTGGGACTATCTCGAGGGCGATGGTGACTTCCGTAGCCCTGAGGTAACCGCCCTGCGCGACGAGGCCGACTTCATCATCACCAACCCGCCCTTTTCCCTCTTCCGAGAGTTTCTGGCGTGGATAGTAGAGGGGGAAAAGCCATTTGCTATTCTAGGCAATAAGAATTGCATTACTTACAAAGAAGTTTTCCCGTTGATAAGAGACAATAAGATCTGGTCTGGGAGTCGTTCTTGGGCAGGAGGTATGTGGTTTCGTACCGTTAGTAACGATGATTACGACAGAATGGACGGAGATATAAGAATGAAAAATGTTCCTTCTATCTGGCTGACCAATATCGACCACGGACGCCGTCACGAGCCCCTGTCGTTAATGACTATGGCAGACAACCTTCGCTTCTCCAAACATAAGGAGCTTCGCGGGAAGGAAGCCTACGACCGTTACGACAACTACGACGCCATCGAGGTCCCCTTCACCGACGCCATCCCCTCAGACTACGAGGGCGTGATGGGCGTCCCGATCTCCTTCCTTGACAAATACTGCCCTGAACAATTTGAAATATTAGGTTGCA
>CALHZE010000048.1 GCA_938040915.1 uncultured Bacteroidia bacterium
CTTTGGCAAACCAACTCGACTCTAGCTCAACGAGGGTCTGGCGTGCCCTCGCTTCGTCAGAGAGGTCGTATGGCTCACGGTCGGGGTTTTGGTATAGGTCTATTTTGTTGAATATGAGAATCTGCTCTTTGTCGCCGACGCCGATCTCTAATAGGATGTTTTGCACGGCTGCCATCTGTTCTAGAAAAGAGGGGTGAGACACATCGACTACATGTAGGAGTAAATCAGCCTCGCGCACTTCGTCGAGAGTTGACTTGAAAGACTCGACTAACTGTGTTGGTAGCTTGCGGATGAACCCGACAGTATCGGAAAGTAGGAACTTTCCGCGCGCCCCCGCGATGCGCCGTACGGTGGTGTCGAGTGTTGCAAAGAGCTTGTTTTCGGCGAGGACGTCGCTTCCCGAAAGATAGTTCATAATCGATGACTTTCCCACGTTGGTATAGCCCACAAGCGCTACTCGTAGGACATGATCCCGATTTTTACGTTGGGTGCGGAATTGAGCATCTACCTGCGAGAGCTCTTGCTTGAGTTTGGCGATGCGGTTGTGAATTACGCGTCTGTCGGTCTCTATTTCACGTTCTCCGGGACCACGCATCCCGATCCCGCCGCGTTGACGCTCAAGGTGTGTCCACATGCCGGCGAGGCGAGGTAAGAGGTATTCGTATTGCGCTAACTCGACTTGAAGGCGCGAGTGTGCGGTGCGTGCGTGTGCCGCGAAAATGTCAAGAATAAGCCCCGTACGGTCAACGACACGCACTTTCAAGATCTGCTCGAGGTTTCGCTGCTGTGTCGCCTTTAGTTCGTCGTCAAAGACCACGAGGTCGATAGCTTCCGCCTCTACGTATTGAGCAATTTCATTGGCTTTTCCTGAGCCTATGTAGGTGCGAGCGTTGAGCTCTTGGGCGTGTTGTACGAAGCGGCGCAATACTTCGCCGCCAGCGGTTTCCACCAAAAAACACAACTCGTCTAAATATTCTTCTGTTTGGCGGATGCTGTCGTCGCCCAGACGGAGGGCAACGACCACGGCGCGTTCGCGGGTCTCTTCCATGCTCGTTATATTTGTTGCTAGCAAAGGTAGTAAGGCGGAGGAAATGTTAGACTATAGCACGATGATAGTCAGGTAGCGCGAGTGGCATTCTGCCCCTAAAAAGGAGTTTTTTACCTCGCTCGATATTCGGAGACAAGTGTAGTACAAGCTTGCCGGACTACACGAAAAAATAATAGATAAATTAGTTAGTTTTATAAGATTCTTTTTCGTATCTTTGTTATCAAGGAAAACAATCAGATGGAGCGAATGAGCAAACTAGGACTAGTGGTAATGGCGGCAGGTGTGGCGATGGCAGCCCTCTCAGGATGTAGTTCCTCGGTTTCGAAGCAAGAGGGAACTGCCGAGGTCAAGGCTAAGTTGACATGTGAAGTGCCAGCTATTAAAGATGGGCGTTTCACGCCAGAAGTAATGTGGGCTATGGGACGCCTCGGGGGTTACGCGGTATCGCCCGATGGGAGGCTTTTAGCTTACACGGTAACGCGCTATGATGTTAAGGCTAACAAGGGGTGGAGTGACCTCTTTGTGAAAGACTTAAGCTCGGGCGTAGTGAAGCAATTAACGGACTTCGGAGCACAGGTTTATAACCTCGAGTGGAGTCCGGCGGGCGAGTTGCGTTTTGTGTCTTCTCACGAAGGGACGCCGCAGATCTACAAAATAGGATCTGATGGGACGGGGTTGAGTTGTCTTTCTGGAGTGCCGGATGGTGTCGATGGTTTCCGTTATGCGCCAGATGGTAAGCACATAGCGTATGTATCGACCATCCCCTTCGTACCGCAAGTGAAAGACCGTTATCCGGATCTTGACAAGTCGACCGGTATGGTGTTTGACGAGCTGATGTATCGACACTGGGATGCGTGGGATGATGGTACTCGCTCGCACGTTTTCGTAGCGCCAGTGGAGGCAGACGGTAAGCTTGGTAAGGGGAAAGACCTCTTGGAGGGCGAGCCCTATCACAGCCCGTTGCGCCCCTTTGGTGGGATGGAAGAGATCGGTTGGAATGCTGATGGGACTGCGCTTGCTTACACCTGTAAGAAGCTTATCGGCAAGGAAGCGGCCTTTAGCACCAACTCGGATATTTATGTGTATGATCTGGCGAAACAGACGACCCAAAACGTTACTGAGCCGAACCCTGGTTATGATCGTTGCCCCGTCTTTTCGCCTGATGGCAAATACCTCCTTTGGACAAGTATGAAACGCCCCGGCTTTGAGGCTGATCAGGAGCGTCTTATGCTCTTAAATTTGGCAGATAATAGCAAGAAACAACTCTGCCCTGACTTTGACTACTCGGCGTCGTCTATGGTTTGGATGCCTAAGAGTGATGGCTTCTACTTCGTTTCCGGCGTGCGTGGCACCTCTCAGCTTTATCAATTGATGCTGGATGAGTCGATGCCCGTCGCCCTTACTTCCGGACGCCACGACTATCACTCAGTAGTCTTGGCTGGCGATAAGCTCTATGCAGACCGTGTCTCGATGCTCTCGCCCGCCGAGGTCTATTGTGTGACTCTTGCCGATGGCGCTCAAAACAAGGTTACCGAGATCAATGACGCGATACTCTCTCAGCTTAATATGCCTGAGGTGAAAGAACATTGGGTGCGTACGACCGACGGCAAGGATATGTTGACGTGGGTCGTACTCCCCCCTCAGTTTGATAGCACCAAGAGTTACCCTGCCCTTCTCTTTTGCGAAGGAGGACCTCAGAGCCCTTTGACACAGTTCTGGAGCTTCCGTTGGAACTTGTCGCTTATGGCAAGTCAGGGCTATGTGGTGGTGACGCCGAATCGCCGAGGTGTACTTACATTTGGGCAACAGTGGACTGACGAGATTAGTAAAAATCACGGTGGTCAGGAGATGAAAGACCTTTTGGTCGCTATCGACGAGTTGGCGAAAAAGCCGTGGATTGACGCAGATCGTCTTGGGGCAGTGGGTGCTTCGTATGGGGGCTTTACCGTCAACTGGTTGGCAGGTCATCACAACAAGCGCTTTAAGGCCTTTATTAGTCACTGTGGGGTCTTTCACTCTGAAATGGAGTTCTATACGACGGAAGAGATGTTCTTTGACGAGTGGGAAATGGGAGGCAAACCGTGGGAAAAGAACAACCCTGTGGCTCAGAAGAGCTTCCGCGAAAGTCCTCACCAGTTTGTAACGAATTGGGACACGCCTATCATGATCATTCACGGTGGTCATGATTTCCGTATCCCCTATACGCAGGGAATGGCAGCCTTTAATGCAGCACAAATCCTCGGCATCCCGAGTCGTTTCCTCTTTTTCCCAGATGAGACGCATTGGGTGCTAAAACCGCAGAACGGGTTGCTTTGGCAGCGCGAGTTTTTCCGCTGGCTTGATACCTACCTGAAGAAACAGTAGGGTTACCTTCGGACCCTCAGTGATAGCATATGTATGAATTGCTTTAACTTGTAACTTGTTGACGATGAAATTCTTTCTCGACACAGCCAACCTGAATGAGATTGCCGAGGCGGCGTCGTATGGCATTCTCGACGGAGTGACTACCAATCCCACGCTTATGGCTAAGGAGGGAATCCAAGGTCACGCAGCAGTCCTCGAACATTATAAGCGCATCTGTGATCTTGTTGATGGCGATGTGAGTGCCGAGGTCTTAGCCACTGATTTTGACGGGATGATGCGCGAGGCTCATGAGCTTGCGGCGCTTCACGAACAGATCGTGGTGAAAGTGCCTTGCACGACGGATGGGATTAAGGTCATCCATGCACTTTCCGACGAGGGAATCTCGACCAACTGTACGTTGGTCTTTTCCCTTACCCAAGCGCTTATTGCGGCTAAGGCGGGGGCGTCTTACGTGTCTCCTTTTGTGGGGCGTCTGGACGACATTTCAGAGGACGGCATCTCGCTCGTACGCACCATTGTTGATTGTTACTTTGAGTATGAGAAGAAATATGACGGAGGTTTTGGCGGCTTCGATACGTCACCCGCAGCACGTGGTTCGTTGCGTAGAAGTGGGGGCTGATGTCGTAACGTGTCCGTTGTCGGTGGTTAGGGCGCTATTTAAGCATCCTTTGACGGATGCAGGGTTAGCTAAGTTTATCGAAGACTCGCGTAAGATGCGTTAGACGCGATCCGTCTTCCTGTTTTTTCGCTGATGGTAACGAGTCGCACTCGTGGCGTGTGTGGGCGTAGCCGTAAGAGGCTAC
>CALHZE010000049.1 GCA_938040915.1 uncultured Bacteroidia bacterium
CAGAGGAGAAAGATGAAAACCTCTTCAACATCCAAGTAGGCGCGAGTATAAACATCTTTGTGCGGCGTCAAGGAGGGGCGGCTTCTCTGTCACGCCTCTTTTATAAAGAGCTTTGGGGGGCACGAAAAACGAAATTGGAGACCCTGTCACAATGCTCATTAGCCCCCTCCACATGGCAAGAGTTGACACCCGCACCACCATCTTACTTCTTTACTCCCAAAGTCTTTATTGGGAAAGAGACCTATATGCTCGGATTCTCGCTAGCAGACCTTTTTATCTCTTTGGGGATGGGCGTCTACACCAAACGTGACAGTGTGGTGGTGCGTTGGGAAAAGGGAGCTGCGGCGCAACTGCTAGACGACGCTGCAAGTCTCGGCGAAGCCGAGTTCCGCGAACGTTATCAAACGGGGGAGGACAGGCGCGACTGGACGGTCGCTAACGCCCTTGCAGATGTCGCTAAATTCGGAAAAGACGCTGTGGTGGCAAAGTATCTCTATCGTCCTTATGATGTCCGCTACGTCCCTTATACGGGCTATACGCGCGGGCTCTTTGCTTTTCCAAGCTATAAAACATTTGGCGTATTGCTCCACCCAGCTTGTTATGCCTTATGCATTACGAAAGCCGTACACGCCGCATCTTACCAACACTGTTTTGTCGTGAATGGGCTCGCTGATAAGACTCTTCTCTCCACGCGCGATGTGGCGTATCTATTACCCTTATATAGGTTACCTAACACAAAAGCATATACCCCTGCCGAGCTCGCCGCTGGTAAGACTCGCGCGGGTGAGCCTGTCCCCCTCGAGCTCAATATGCGCCCCGAGGTGTTAGATAAAATCAGCGCCTCTGTGGGCACAACCGTCGCGGGAAAGGAGGTCTTTGACTACGTTTACGGCGTCCTCCACGACCCAGAGTATCGCACCCGTTACTTTGAGTTCCTCAAGATTGACTATCCGCGCATCCCCTATCCGAAGGACAAAGCCGAGTTCCTAGCACTCGTTGCCAAAGGGGCGTGGTTGCGTCGTTTGCATCTGATGGATGAGTCGCTAGAGCTCCCCCGAGTGGCATCCTTTGAGGTGGCGGGAAGTAACGAGGTGACCCGTGTGTGCTTTGAGGAAACACCTGCCGAGGCGGAGCAGACGTCCGAGGGACGGGTCTGGATTAACGACACGCAGTATTTCGCTCACATCCCCCGCCGTGTGTGGGATCACTATGTGGGCGCCTATCAGCCAGTACGCCTCTGGTTGCAGAAGCGGGTGGGGCGCACGCTCGACTTTGACGACGTGCGGTGGTATCTACGGTTGTGTGCCACGGTGGAGACCGAGATAGCGCCCCTACAACCGAATGGTGGGGGAGCTGTAGGGGAGCTGTATGCAACGCCCTCGTCGCAAAGCGGCGAACGGTAGAATCGGTACAGACGCCTTGCGGTGTGCGACTGCCTTTGAGGTGAGGCGTGCGTATAATAGGGGTTTGCCTTTGACAAAAATGTCTCCCGACGTCCGCCTAAGACCTTTGCAATGTGCTATCTTTGTCCACGATACTTTACTTTTCTGACTACGATGTTCTCTTTGAAACCTTACAACACCTTTGGCGTCGATGTGCAGGGCGATCGGCTCGTGGAACTCGGTTCGGTTGAAGACGTTGTTACCTATGCCAAAGATTTAGAAGACCACGACAGGCGACATTTCATCATCGGGGGGGGCTCAAACCTCCTTTTTCTAAGAGATTTCCACGGAGATATCATCCGCCTTACCAACCGCGACCTTTTGGTCGTAAGGGGCGACGACGATTATGTGTATATACGGGTGGGGGCGGGTTACGTTTGGGATGAGTTTGTCGCGTGGACTACCGAGCAAGGGCTCTGGGGCGCGGAGCTCCTATCTGGCATCCCTGGCACGGTCGGGGCTGCCCCCGTGCAGAACATCGGGGCGTATGGTGCTGAGGCGGCTGATATTGTCGTCGAAGCTCATACCGTCAATCTCTGTGAGAAGGGGCAACAGAAGACGTTCAAGGCAGAGGAAATGGCATTCGCTTACCGCGGGAGTCTTTTCAAGCGTAGCAACAGACCGTATGCCGTTTGCTACGTCACCTTCCGCCTTGCGCGACACATCCCTGACAATAGGGACAATTACACGCGTCTCGGGCTCTCTGACGCCGATATTACCCCCAGACAGGTACGACGTAAGGTATTAGAGGTTCGTGCCTCTAAATTGCCCGCTGTGAGCGAATTGGGGAGTGCGGGCTCGTTCTTCAAGAACCCCGAGGTTGATACTCTGCATCTAGAGAGCTTGCGGGAGCTTTTTGCCGATATACCCGCTTACCCTCTGCCCTCGGGGCTAGTAAAGATCCCAGCGGGGTGGCTGATTGAGCAGTGTGGTTGGAAGGGCTACCGTGAGGGGGCGGTGGGGGTCTACCCCAAACATTCGCTCGTGCTCGTCAATTATGGTGGCGCAACGGGGGGGGAGATCTATAATCTGAGCGAACGCATAGCCTCAGACGTCCATAAGAAGTTCGGCCTCAGCCTAGAGCCCGAGGTCGAGGTCATCTGAGGGATCGCTTCGCTTGCGTGATTTTTTAATCCAGACGCATCACGTTGCGTCTGTACAACGTTGACAACCATGATTCTATGGGTGTGTACGGACGCAACGCGATGCGTCCGTTTTTTTTGTGCTGCTTGCCCGATTATTTCATGTTCGCTTGTCGCCCGCATCGCCGTCTGCGTAGGACTGCGCAAGACAATCGTTTAGTACTTGACTAGCTTTACACTCTTCTTCGTGCCACCCTGCCCCTCCATACTACGACTTTTGTACACGCTTCTCAATCTCCGTTTACCTACAAAAACGCGGGGCAGTACGGTTAATGTTGTGTGGGGGTTATTTTGGGAAAAAAGGTACTTTTGGCAAAAGAATAAGACGATACACACCATGAAACAAGCTTTACTGTTGACCGCCGCCCTCTGCGCATTCCTCTCCCTTTTTGCCCCCACCTGCGCCTTGGGGCAAGAGGAGGAAAAGACCTCGCCATTCGAATTCTTGGGCGACATCGGGAGCTACCACGCCCTCCGTACCGAGTCTCCTTACAACTGGATGACCTCCCGAAACCGCTTCCGCTATGCACTCCGCTACCACCTCGGCAACGTCCGTTTCTTCACCTCGGGCAAGCTCAACCACCACGCCTTCATCCGTTCCTACACGGGGGTCTTTCCGAGAGAGTATTACCTAGACTATACCACCCCACATTTCGGCATACGCACGGGGAGGCAAATCATCCTCCGCGGGGTGGCTGACGGCTTGCGACTCAACGACATCATTTCCCCCATGGACATGACTGAGTTCCTCACCCAAGAGTATGACGACCTCCGGATTCCCGTTAACGCCCTCCGACTCTTTTACCTCTCTGAGCTGGTCAACGCCGAGCTCGCCTTTATACCCACCTTCCAAGGCTACAAACTCCCCCTAGAGTTTGATAACCCGTGGAGCGTCGTACCCAAAATGGCTCTCCCTGTGGAGGTCTTGGTGGGGGGCGAACCCGACTTCCTGCTAGAGAACATGGAGTATTCTGCTCAGCTCGCCTTTACCCTCCCAGGGATCGACTTCTCCCTCTCGGGTGCTTACACGTGGAACAAGCTCCCCAGCTATCAAGCTGTCGTCGCAAATGACCTTTCCTACATCCAGCTCTTTCCTCGCTATGAGCGCATGACGGTCCTAGGGGGCGACTTTTCCAAGCCCCTAGACGCCTTTGTCTTGCGTGGCGAAGCGGCTTATACCCTAAACAAGCTCTACACGGCGGCAAACCCACTCCACCCCACCGTGAAAAAGAATCTGGCGCAAGGACTCCTCGGGCTCGATTGGTATGGTCCCAACTCGTGGATGCTCTCTGTCCAAGGGCTATATGAGTATGTCCCCAACTATAAAGCCGACGAGATCGACGCCGACGAACACGCGGTCATGGCGACCCTCCGCCTTTCCAAACAGCTTGTAAACGACCTGCTGACCCTCTCGAGCTTTGGCTACGTTGATCTTACCAACCGTTCGCTATTCAACCGCTTCTCTGCCGCTTACCAAATTGTCGATGGACTCACCGCCACTCTCGGCTACGACCTCTTCCACGGCGATAAAGGGCTCTTTGCCCGCTATCAGCACAATTCCGAGGTGTGGGGGCAATTGGTATACAAGTTTTAGATGACAGAACACTCACGAGTCGCCGCACTCCGCATG
>CALHZE010000050.1 GCA_938040915.1 uncultured Bacteroidia bacterium
AACCTCTATGCTCAAGTTACGGAGGAGTGTTAGGCAGCGCGCTTCTATATTCTCTTTGAGCATTTGCGTTTGTGTATTGTACATCGAGGCGCTCTCCTCTGCAAGTGTTTGTAGCAGGTTAATGGCAAACTGGGTATTGATTTGCGCCAGCCCTAAGAGCCCAGCATAGGGGAGGTGTATAAGCGTTGCGTCACGATAAACCTCGAGCATCCACGGCTCGGGGTCTTGTTTTACCGTGTAGTTGAGTAAGAGCCATTCGCTACTGTGAAATAGTTGCGGACCGAAGCGCCGCCCTGCCGCCGAGGCACTCCGTACCCCTACAAGTCCGCTCAGCAAGTAAACCGCAGGGCGCGGGGGGATTAACCCGCGATAATAGCCCCCGCCACGCCGTACGCGCTCTAGGCTCGCTTCGTTGGCTATGCGTAATAGTTGTAGAGCGTCTAACCCGCGGAAGAGTGGAACGTGGGTCTGAAGATAGTGGGCGTCCATCTGGTGGAGATGTTTGTAACTATTGTTACAAAACTAGAGAAAACTTCGCACAAGGATGGGAAAATTGACAACGCTATGAGGCAAAATGCGTTTCTTTGCTTGAGAATAGAACCGAATGGCTACGAACGAATCTACCCATACAGGAAACTCCTCAGAGGTCACGTCTTCCTCGATTTGCACGGTCTCAGAGATTGTGGAGTTGTTTGAGAGCGTGGATCTCAAAATACAAGCTTTACACCAGTGTTCGGCTGAGGATTTTTTGGGGCTTAATGCCAAGTTTAAGGGCTTTTACAAGGAGTCAAAGAATGTCTCGAAGGACGCCTCGGCGCTCCTCGAGCTCTTTTCGAGATCGAAGAATGACCAGCTGAAGAGTGACCTTGAGCGCTGTCGAACCGAACTCCAACAGAGTCTTGTCGCCCTCAAAGAGCAACAGTCAGAAACGCTGCGCATTATGAGGCAGCTCAACGATGCGCTCGAGGAGTATCTTTTCCCCCTGCGACACATCAATAACGAGTTTGCTATTCTCAATATGGAGCTCATTGCTGTCGACGCGGTCTTCCGTAGCGTAAGCAAAGAGAACAAAGCCTATTCGAGTCGCTTTAATGCGATAACCCACGAGTGGGAAAACTTCGTGGTTGAGATTGTCGAGACTAAGAAACTCTCGCAGGTCTTTTTACAGGAACTGAGTTATTCGCTTAACCACATCGAGTTGATCGGTGGGCGTGGAATTCGTAGTCTGATCTCCTTGCTTGACTATGTGGAGCAGGGAAAGCACCTCTTTGAGGTAAAGCAACGCGAGTCAGACGAGAACCTGCCAGAGCTCCGTGCCAAGGGCGACTCGTGTGCCAAGAGCATTGCCGATGTCATCACGAGCCTCCAGTATCAAGACATTATCCGCCAAAAGATGGAGCACATCCAGCAGGCGCATATCAAGCTTTTGGAAAATCTACGGCAAACCGATGTGCGCGCCACAGAAGATGCGTGGACGTCGGTATTGGTACAGGTGCGCGACATCTCGGCGCTTCAGGCTGCACAGCTTCTGGCAACCAACAAGGAGTATCAAGCGGCGATAGAGGCTATTGCGCTCCACTTCCGCTCGATTGCAAAGGAGATGAGTGCTGTCGCCTCGATTTGTCGCAACACGATGAGTGAGGACGAGCACATGCGCCGGACGGCGATCTCGGATCTTGCCGAGCGCTTCCGTCGGACAGATTCACTCCTCGCACGCGTATTAGACGTCTTTCCCGAGTGTACGCGCGAGGTGCTCTTTATCCGCGATGGTGCCAATACGTTGCAAAAGCGTATTGATGAGCATCTACAGACGTTTGCTTCGTTGTCGCAACAGGTGCGGGAGCTTTTAGAGCCCTTCCGTGAAGTGAAGGGGGCTCATTTTGAGAACTACTTGGCGCAGATCTACGAGATGCTCGACACCATGCACCACAATATGGAGACGGTGCGCGTGCACAATCAGGTCATTTTTGAGGCCATCGAAGGGCTTGGGCTCTATGCGCAAAAGCTCGGAGAGAGTGACTTGTTGTGGCACTATGTGCAAGTGAATGTCCGTAGGGCACACTCCCTTGCCGAGCACCTTTTGAGTACGGAAAAGGAAAGCAACACGCTTTTACTCAACATTGAGAAGACCTCGCGCGCTATTTGTGATGATACGCAGGCGGCGCTCGCTGCCGTCCGTTACTATGACTTCTTTGAGAACGTCATTGCTGAGATCGTGAAAGGGCTCTCGGCGATGAGCTCGCGCATCTGTGCGAACGTAGACCTTTCGGTGCACAGTGACATGACCGAGGTGCGCGACCTCTACACAATGGAAAGTGAGCGGAAGCTGCACGACCAGTTTACAGGAGGCGTGCAGGGCGAAGCTATGTCAGAGGAGGAGACGGGCGCGGCGGCGGACGACGATGATTTAGAACTATTTTAGGGGGGGATGCTCTCTCTCTTGATGATATCTTATTTATACCATGAAGACAGCGAAGCTTAATATGTCTGACGGCAAGGAGAAGGGCGAGGGGATTCTCTCGCTCGAGGGTAATCTGACGTTGGATAATGTAGACCAGATCGTTCGCTTCTTTCGCGAAGCCGTCGATAAGTATACCAAGCTCTCAGTTGAGCTAAGCGATGTTATCTCACTCGACCTCGGCTTTCTCCAGCTCCTTTGGAGTCTAGAGGTGGCTGTACAACAGAAAGGGGAGTCGTTGGGCGTCCGGATGGATCTGAATCAGGAGCTCGACCAGCTACTCCGTAACACCGGTTTTACTCGATGGTTGGGCTCTACGGCCTCGGCCACCAAACAATAGGAAAACGATGCCTAAGAAGATTTTAATCGTTGACGATTCAGAGAGCATCCGCGAGGTCGTGAGTTTCACCTTGGAAAACGAAGGTTTCGAAGTGTTGATCGCGAACGACGGGACGGATGCGCTTAAGTTCCTCGACGGGCGCGAGATCGACATGATTATCACCGACCTCCACATGCCCGAAATGGATGGAATAACCCTGATCAAACACGTGCGGGAGATGGAGGCCTACCAGCGCATTCCGATCCTCTTCTTGACCACAGAGTCGCAGACGGCCAAGAAGATGGAAGCCAAAGAGGCGGGGGCCACAGGATGGATTATTAAACCCTTTGTGCCGGCGAAACTCATCGCCGCCCTACAGAAAGTGCTTCGGTGATGGATGCTAGCTTAGATAATTTCAAAAGGAAGTTTATCGAGGAGGCGGTAGACCTTATCGATGATCTTGAAAAGACCGTCCTGGAGTTGGAAGACAACACCGGCGACATGGATATCGTGCAGCGGATATTCCGTATTATGCACACCCTCAAGGGGAATAGCAGTATGTTTGGCTTTGAGCAAATCGACCGCTTTACCCATCACATGGAAACGATCTATGACCAAGTGAGGAGCGGTGAACGCGAGGTTACACAAGCTACGCTAGACGCGACGCTCCGTTCGGTCGATCATCTCAAAAACCTCCTTGAGGAAGCGGGAAACGAGAGTGCGGCGCTCATGCAAGAGCAAGAGACGCTCATGCAGCAGATGGACGCCATCATTGAGGGGCGTGCCGTTGCAAGCGCTCCGAAGAAAGAGGGGAATGGTGCGCCCGTGGCAGCGAGCGCACCATCGCAGGGAAACGATGCGGCGGATAAGGAGTATGAAACATTCTTTATCCGTTATGCCCCCGTGACCGATATTTTTAACAACGGGACGAACCCGCTCTATCAGGTTGATGAGTTGCAGGCGTTAGGGACAGCGAAAATCAAGGTGCATTTCGATAAAGTGCCCCCGTTGGAAGAGATCGAGCCCTCGTTTTGCTATACGTCGTGGGAGATTATCCTCGCTACCGACAAGGGGCAGAACGCAATAGACGATGTCTTTATCTTCGTGGAAAACGATTCTGACCTTGAGATTCAGCGCCTCGATTCGGGGAATCTGTTAGCCAACCCCCTCTTCGTCTCGGCTTTAGACGACCTTTGGGTAAAGCAGACTACGCCCAACATCGAGGATATCCGGAAGATCATCCCGCAGCCCGAGCCAGAGCAACAGGTTGAGGCTACGACGACCGTCGCACAAGTGAATGTGAACGCAGCGGCGCGACAGAATGCGGCAAAGAATGTGGCAATATCGTCGATTCGCGTGGCTTCGGAGAAGCTTGACGAGTTAATGAACCTCGTTTCCGAGCTTGTGACCACACAGGCTCGCCTGACCCTTTTTGCCGAAGAGAACGATTTGCCTGGGCTTACGGTTATATCAGAGAACGTACAGAAGCTCAGTCGCCAGTTGCGCGACATCGCTTTTAGCATTGTGTTGATCCCGATTGAGAACCTCATTACGCGTTTTCACCGCTTGGTGCGCGATCTCTCACAGGGGTTACATAAAGACGTGCGTTTCTTGACAGAGGGCTCTGACACCGAGTTGGATAAGACGATTATTGAGGGGTTAGCAGACCCTCTCATGCACATTTTGCGTAATAGTCTCGATCACGGGATTGAGGACGTTGAGACGCGCGAGAAGGCTGGGAAACCCCGCCAAGGGACTGTGCGCCTGAAGGCCTTCTACTCGGGCACGAATGTGATGATTCAGGTGTCGGACGATGGGGCGGGTATTGACCCCGTCGCGGTGCATAATAAGGCGGTAGAAAAAGGGATTATCCCCCCCGATCGTAAGCTCACGCGCCGTGAGACGCTCGACCTTGTCTTTATGCCAGGTTTTAGCACCGCCAAGAAGGTGACCGACGTCTCGGGGCGCGGTGTCGGGATGGATGTCGTGAAACGGAAGATCTCGGAGTTGCGTGGGGAGGTAGAGCTCGACTCAGAACGGGGCGTAGGAACGACAATCACCATAAAGTTACCGCTCACGCTGTCGATTATCGACGGTCTGTTGGTTAAGGTTGACGAAACCTCGTATGTGATCCCATTGTCTGCAGTCGATAAGATCTATGCCGTGGAACACGAGAAGGTGGTAAACCAGTTTAACGACGTTGTCGTGTTAGATGGGAAGCAGATCCCCTTCTTCAACCTCCGTAAGGAGTTTAACCTTCCCGAGACGACCCTTGCCATGGAGCAGGTGATCGTGGTGCATTTCGAAGAACGGAAGGTGGGTTTTGTGGTAGACACTGTCGTAGGGGAGTATCAGGCCGTATTAAAGCCGCTCGGACGCCACTACAAGAACCAAGACATGATTTCTGGGGCTACCATCCTCGGCGATGGGACGGTGGCACTTGTCATGGATACGAATCGCATCATAAAGCATTTTACGGCAAAAGAGGAGTTTGCGATGGGCTCTCTACAGGTTGCTAATGAGAATAAAAAGTAATAACCGCCAGAGAAGATGAGTGATTCGAATATTGCTAAAATAACGTCGTACTTGACGTTTAAGTTAGGCGAAGAGGAGTTTGCAGCACACGTGAGTAAGGTGCTTAATATATTGGAATTGACGAAGATTACCGAAGTCCCCAAGGCACCCAATTATATGACGGGGGTCATCAATCTCCGTGGCTCGGTGCTCCCAGTCATCGATACTCGCATCAAGTTTGGGATGACCCCGACGGAGTTCTCTGCGAGTACGTGTATCGTGGTGATGGATATCGACCTCGAGGGCGAATCTGTCCACGTTGGGGCGCTTGTCGATTCTGTGCAGGCGGTGATTGAGATCGAGCCTAACCAGATCATGCCCCCTCCCTCGCTCGGGAATAAGTACCGTTCGGAGTTTATCGAAGGCGTAGCGAATGTGAATGATACCTTCGTGATGATTCTTAACATGGATGAGGTCTTTAGTAGCGAGGAGCTCATGGACTTGGCTGCGAAGAATGCTGAGTCAGATCTCTTGCTGGCTAAGGAGGTGGCGAAAGAGGTCGCCTCTAAGGACGTAAAGAAGGAAGAAGCGTAACTCGCGGAGAGAGCACATCGTGTCGTTAGGTGATGGTGAGAGAAGACGAGTTTGCTTTATCCAACCTTCCGGGTAGCTATCGTGCTCAGCTGAGCGATGCCGAATTTGCGAAGCTGAGTGCCTTTATCTACAACGTCTCGGGGATTAAGATGCCGCCCGCGAAGCGAATCATGCTTCAGAGTCGTCTTCAGAAACGACTCCGAGAACTGAACATGGATTCGTTCAAAGAGTATACCGAATATGTACTCAGCGAGCGAGGAAAGCAGGAGGAGCTTATTCACATGCTCGATGTGGTGAGCACCAATAAGACAGACTTCTTTCGTGAACCTGTGCACTTCGATTTTCTCCGCGAGACCGTACTCCCGCTCCATGTCCAAGAGACGCCGAGCGCGCCTATTAAGATCTGGAGTGCGGCCTGCTCGAGCGGCGAAGAGCCCTACACCATCTCTATGGTGATCTCGGAATTTATGCGCAATGGCGGGGGGCTGCGAGACTATACGATCCTCGGCACCGACCTGAGCACCAAGGTGCTGAAAATGGCGGAAAATGCCGTTTACAAGATGGAGCGTGTGGAGGGGATTCCTATCGAAATTTTGCACCGCTATTTTCTGCGGAGCAAAGATCGCGAGAACCCGACGGTACGGGTCGTGCCCGAGCTGCGTAAGCATATCAAGCTTCAGCGTATGAACTTTATGGACGACACTTACCCGATTAACGAGACGTTTGACGTAATTTTTTGCCGGAACGTCCTTATCTACTTTGATCGGCAGACGCAGGAGCAAGTGATAGGCAAGCTCTGCACAAAGCTTAAAAAGGGAGGCTTTTTCTTCCTCGGGCACTCAGAGTCGATTATGAATATGGACTTGCCGCTACACTCTGTGAAACCTACCATCTTTCGTAAGATTTAATGAAAGACACAAACACTATGGAAAACCCACAGTCACAAGAACTTCGCGAAGGAGATTCTTGCTCTCGACTTACCGATACGGAGCTCCTCGAAGAACTCCGCCGCCGTATTACGCGCTCGAACCAAACGGTCGAGGAACTGACACAGCTCAACGTGGAGCTCCGCGAAGTGAATAAGAAACTCGAGGAGTCTGAGTCGCTCAAGAGTCATTTCATTAGTAACATTACTAATGAAATTATGAACCCCTTTACCTCGATCCTCGGTCTTTCTCGCGCTATCCTCTCTGTGGACAAAGAGGCGTGGAAGAAGGTGATTCAGATGGTTGCACTCATCCACGCCGAGGCGTTTAGCTTAGACTTCCAGTTCCGGAATATCTTCTTTGCGGCTAAGATCGAGGCGGGAGAACAGTCGCCGGAAATCCTTAACGTCGATATGCTCGCGCTGGTCGATGGGTTGTTAGACAACTTCCGCTACGAGGTGCGTAAGAAGCGCTTGCGGGTCAATTTCCACGACGATAGCCCCTCTAAGGAGGCTGCGCTGTCGTTTAAGACAGATCCGCTGTATGTGCGCCTTATTATGGCTAATCTGCTCAACAACGCCATCAATTTTAGCTTTGAGAACAACGAAATCGATTTTGCGATGTGTATCAAAGATGGCGAGCTGGTCTTCTCGGTCAAAGACTATGGAGTGGGGATGCCCGAGGAAATGCAGAAAAAGATCTTCGATCGCTTCGCAAGAGGCGACAATGGGATTAACTCGGTCAACCGCGGGCATGGGTTGGGGCTTTCTGTGAGCAAGGCGATTTTGGATCTCCTAGAGGGCTCGATCACCGTAGAAAGCGCTCTAGGGAAAGGGTCGTGCTTTACGGTACGCATCCCCGAGTCTGACATGCCAGTCGAAGGGTTTGCAGCCGAGAGCAACGAGATCTTTTTTGACGAAGAATCCTTCTAACGATGCCAGCACGCGAGACGCACTTTCTCTATCCTGCCGCCCTCTTTGCGAGCAAGGACTCAGTGACGGTTTCGACGATTCTTGGCTCGTGTGTAGCGGTGTGTTTCTTTGATAAGGCTAAGAACATCGGGGGGATCAACCACTTTATGCTCCCTCTCTGGAATGGACAAGGGCTCGAAAGCCCAAAATATGGGAATGTAGCCATCCGGAAACTGCTCCAGAAGATGGAATCTCTCGGTTCGCGAAAGGAAGACCTTGTGGCCAAAATCTTCGGGGGTGGGGAGGTTATCGAAACGGGGACGCATTTCCAAATTGGACAACGGAACATACAGACCGCCGAGGATGAGCTAAAGAATCTCGGAATCCCGATCATTGCTCGTAGCACGGGGGGAAAAAACGGGCGGAAGCTGGAGTTTGACACAGAAACGGGGGCTGTTCGTCAACGTTTGATTCAAAAGACTATGTAACCCAGAGAGGCGATGCCCAAACTTCGTGTCCTTGTTGTGGATGACTCGGCCGTCGTCCGTCAGACGCTTGCCGAAATCATAGACTCTGACCCTCAGCTGGAGGTGATGGCTACGGCGGCAGATCCTTTTTTTGCCGCACAGAAGATCGCAGAAGAGGTGCCCGACGTGATCACCCTCGATGTGGAAATGCCGCGGATGGATGGGCTTACCTTCCTTCGGAAGATTATGAGCCAACACCCTATCCCCGTGGTTATCATCTCGAGTTTGACTGAACAGGGCACCTCCACAGGGATGAAGGCTCTGGAGCTCGGGGCGGTCGAGATTATTACGAAGCCGCAGATGAACACGCGACAGTTCATAGAGGAGTCGCGCATCCGAATTTGTGATGCCGTCAAGGCTGCGGCATATGCCCGTTTGCGTCGCCCCACGAGAACATCTGGGGAAACACCTGAGGTGCGCCACGTCGGTCCGAAGTATTCGGCCGATGCTATCTTACCGGCAGGTCACCCGACGAGCATGATTAAAACCACAGAGCTGGTCGTTGCGGTCGGAGCCTCGACAGGAGGGACTGAGGCGCTTACCACCTTTCTCAAGCAAATGCCTATCGATTGTCCGGGGATTGTCATTGTGCAACACATGCCCGAGAAGTTTACGACCTCTTTTGCCAATCGGCTCAACGAAATCTGTCAGATTACGGTAAAGGAAGCCGCTAATAACGACACCGTCTTGAGAGGGCAAGCGTTAATAGCCCCAGGCAATTACCACATGTTACTCAAACGCTCGGGAGCTAAGTATTACGTTGAGGTGCGCGAGGGTCCGTTGGTCAATCGACATCGCCCGTCGGTAGATGTCCTCTTCCGCAGTGCTGCTCGTTACGTGGGAGCGAATGCTATCGGGGTTATCATGACGGGGATGGGCGATGATGGGGCGAAAGGTCTCCTCGAGATGAAGGAGGCAGGAGCGCGCACTGTGGCGCAAGATGAAAAGAGCTGTGTCGTCTTTGGGATGCCTAAGGAGGCGATTAAGCTCGGGGCAGCCGATCGGGTCGTGTCGCTTGATCAGATAGCCGGCGAGGTACTCAAGCTCGCGAAAGCATTCTAGCCCCCGTGGGTCAGTTGGTGTTTGTTATGTATAAACCCAAGAGGCGCAGGACGTGTTATACCGCGTCTCTTTTTTTTTGTAAAAACACAGTTATGAAAAAGAAACTCGGTGTTATCCTTTTCCTTTTGGTGGCTTCGTGCCCCTTTTTTAGTTCTAAAGCCCAAGCGCAATATCATTACGAATGGGGCGTCGGGGTAAAATTCGGCTCGCCGTGGGCAAGTATTAACCTTAAGCATTTTCTCAACAATCAGCAAGCGATTGAGGGGTTACTGCATCTTTGGGGTTCTGGCGTCGGTGTCACGGGGCTTTACGAACGGCATTTCATGATAGATGCTGCTCCTGGCTTGCGGTGGTATATTGGTGGTGGAGCACACTTGGCGGTGCAAGGCAGTGGTGGTTATAATCCGTATTCTGGGGTTGATCATGGCACGGCTTATTTGGGGGTAGATGGCGTCATCGGCTTAGAGTACTCTTTTGAGAAATACCCACTTGCTTTGGCTGTAGACGCGTCGCCGTTGCTGAACATTGTCGGCGGTCCATCTTTTTGGTGGAATACTGGTTTGGCGGTTCGTTATACCTTCTAAATTTTGCCCAAAAGTGGGCATTGAGGCAGCTCTTTGAGAGAAAAAGTTGAGAAGCGTATTCTATTGATAGCCTTTGCGAAAGGACGATTGTGTACAAAAATTATCCGCTCGTATTTTGCTAATTAGAAAAAGAGTTCTACCTTTGCTCTCGGTTTAAGGGTTACGGATTTACAGAGTGGCCCGTTCGTCTAGGGGTTAGGACGCAAGGTTTTCATCCTTGTAACAGCGGTTCGATTCCGCTACGGGCTACAACAATTTCGAAGGTTTGAAATGGCAAACATTAAGTCGGCAAAGAAACGGATACGTCAGAACGAGAAGCGTCGTTTGCACAATCGTTATTATGCAAAGACGGCGCGTAATTTGGTTCGTTCGATTCGTGCTTCTAAGGACGCGAGTGACGTTGATGCAAAGTTGCCTCTCGCTATGAAGCAATTGGACAAACTGGTAAAGATGAATATCATTCATCGCAACAAGGCAGCTAACCTGAAGTCGTCTATTGCGTTGCATGCGAACTCTTTACGAGCTTAGTATCAGTTACGTGAGACTCCGCAGGGGGGAAGCCTAATGAGGTTTCTCCCCTGTCTATTTTACCCCAAAAGGTCGGGACATTCCGTCCCCTCCATTCGATTGTTGTGATATGGGTGAAACAGGCTGCGTCTGGTTTTTGTCCCTACCTTTCGTACATTGTCTCACACGAATCTTTCTCCCCCTTGCGGGAGCGGGTAAACATAATACCACTAATCCCATGAAGAGGGCGCTTACTAATAGCCTAAGGGGAGCGTAGAGCACCTAGGACTATTGGCAAACCGTTTATTTCCCATTTCGCCTCTCTTAGGCACAAGTGTCTAGAAAAGTCAGGATGAAGGGGGAGGGGCGTCTTTTCCTAGGGGCGCATTTCGCGGTTCTACGCGGGCTACTGGTGGCATGTGTCAAGAACTCCCTTCTCCGTCCCTCCCTGTAGGGTTTTAGCGTGCTGACCACGCTATTTTATCTATTGATTATCAATAGGTGTGCGTCTATGGGCGCAACGAGATGCATCCGTTTTTTTTGAGTTTTGACATACGTTCCTATAAACTCCATTCCCATTGCATCGCTCGGAGAAATACCGCTAGCCCAGAGTTTCGACAAACCGTCGCTCCCGCGTAGGATCGTTTTTCGTGCTATCTTTGTACGAACATTAGGGACTATCCATACCGATTGGCTTGAATGGACACGACACAGTTGGCAATACAAGACCTTTATGCAGAACCCTACCGCCATTGCTTCGGTTGCGGCTCTGACAATCTCGCCGGTTGGCACATCAAAAGTTATGTCAGGGGCGAAGACGTCGTTGCACACTATACGCCACGACCCGAGTACACGGGCGGCGTCCCCGAATTTCTCTACGGAGGACTGTTGGCGGCTATCCTTGATTGCCACGGCACGGCCGCCGCTGCCGCATTCTACCATCGTGCACAGGGCTACGAACTAGGGCGCGAGCCCCTCATGCGTTGCGTTACGGGCTCGTTGACCGTGAATTACCGAAAGCCCACCCCCATGGGGCAGGAACTAGAGCTTGTCGCCCGTTGCCTCTCTATCGAGGGACGCAAGGTTAACCTCGAACTAGCCGTCAGCATCGGCGACACCCAGTTCTGTGACGGCTCTATGCTTGCCGTGCGGGTAAAGGAGTAACCGCGCTCTTGCGCCTATGCACAAGCTCCTCCTTTCTTTACTCTTCTTTTTGGCGCTACAGACCGCCTTGGCACAGCGGGGGGGCGAGTCTACCTTTGCTTACCTAAAGCTTCCGCTTTCGCCGCGTATTGCTGCGCTCGGCGGACGCGTCCCAGGGTACGGTGGCGAGAAGGAACTTTCGTTTGCCATCGCTAACCCCGCCTTTGCCTCCTCCCATCTCCACAACGCGGTCGAGATCACGGGGCATTTGCTTTTTGCTGACGCTAAGTACAATTCGGCAGCCTATTTCTTTGCCCTTGATAGCACGTTGACCCTTGGGACAGACCTTCGTCAAGTATGGTATGGGCGCTTTGAGCGGCGCGACGAACGAGGGTTTGCTGACGGCTCGTTTGCAGCCTATGAAATGGCATTGGGGTTACACGCTGCTTACCGCTTCTCTAGTGGTTGGAGCGTCGGTGTCTCCTTGACTCCTCTCTATTCCCTCCTCGAGCGCTACTGGTCTTTAGGGCTTGCGTGCGACTTAGGTGTGGGGTATACCGACGCCGAAGGGCTTCTCTCCGCGGGGCTCGTCTTGCAGAACCTCGGGGCAACCCTCAAGAGCTATTCGGGGCGACTCGAGAATGCTCCTTTTGAGCTTTTGGCAGGCATTAAAGTCCGCGCGAGACACGCTCCGCTGGTCTTTGTCTTTACCCTCCAACACTTGGAAAATTGGCAACGCCGCTTTGTCAGAGAATCTGCCTATTCCTCCGTACTCAGAGACGGCGTAAACCCTGACGACAAGCCCTCTCTAATCAGCGAGCTCACCGCCGAGCTCTTCGCACACCCCGTCCTTGGAGTAGAGTTCCATCCCTTCCGTTACTTCTTTGCTCAGCTGAGTTACAACCACGCGCGACGAATGGAGATGCTCATCCCCAATCAATACTCCACCGAGGGTTTCGCGTGGGGCTTTGGCGTGCAAGTACAGCGTGTTGCCCTCCGTTACAGTCGTGCTTTCTACCACCACGCGGGCGCGACCAACCATTTCTCGCTTGCCATTTACTTCAGTGGCGGACGCGACGCCGCAATGCGTCCTTATCGTCCGTCACCCAGCTCCATTTCCCTTCCTGTAGAACAAAAACCTGTAGACGAATGAAACGAGGAATTACTATTGCCATCGACGGGCTCTCTTCCTGTGGAAAAAGCACGTTTGCAAAAGCCTTGGCGCACGAATTAGGCTATACATATGTGGACACCGGAGCGATGTATCGTGCCGTTACCCTCGCTTTTTTGCAGGCAGGGATTACTCACCCCGAGACCCTCTCTGAGCCCGACGTCGAGCGCTTTTTAACCCAACACACGGTCGCTTTCCAAACCGTCGACGGCGAGCAACGCGTCGCCCTTGACGGACGTCCCCTAGACCACGAGATCCGCACCGCCGAGGTTAATGCTATTGTGAGTAACGTGGCTTCGATCCCAGCCGTGCGCCGCGCCCTAGTGCGTCAACAACAAGCCCTTGGCGTAGACGGCGCTATCGTCATGGACGGTCGCGATATTGGGCAAACCGTTTTTCCCAACGCCGAGCTTAAGATCTTTATGGTGGCTAGCAACGAGGTGCGTGCACAGCGACGTTTTGACGAGTTGAAAGCTAAGGGCATGCCCGCCGACTATGACGAAGTTTATAACAATCTCGTCTATCGAGACCACGTCGACCAAAACCGTGCCTGTGACCCCATGCGCAAGGCAAACGACGCCATCGAGTTAGACAACTCACACATGACCCCTGCCGAGCAGATGACTTGGATTCTCCCCATCGTCCACCAACGGATAAACGATTTGGCGTAACCATGCTCGTGGAGATTGACCCCCACTCGGGTTTCTGTTTCGGCGTGGTGCGTGCGATTGAGCTCGCCGAACAGGAACTGAAGCAGAGCGGCTCGCTACTCTGTTTGGGGGATATCGTCCACAACGGTGCCGAGGTACAGCGACTCCAAGGGCGTGGACTCGCTACTATCTATTACGACGACCTCAAGCGCTACCCCGCCCAGCGCATCATGTTCCGTGCACACGGCGAGCCGCCGTCCACTTACGAAAAGGCGCTCGCTTTGGGGATGGAGATCGTCGACGCCACTTGCCCCGTCGTCTTGCAATTGCAACGTAAGGTGAAGCATAGCGGCGAAAAACTCAAGTCTCGCGGGGGACAAATCATCCTCTTTGGCAAACCCGACCATGCCGAGGTCAACGGGCTACGAGGGCAGACTGACTGTGACTGTTACGTCGTGCAAACCCCAGCAGACCTCGATGCAATCGACTTCCGACGTCCGACCGAGTGCTTCTCTCAAACCACCATGAGTGCTCGCGACTATCGCGCCATTGCCGAGCAGATTGAGGCGCGCATGCGTGCCGTAAGCCTCAGCGACCCGTTGCCACTCGTCGTTCATGCCAGCACCTGTAGTCAAGTCGCTAACCGCCACGAGTCGCTAGCCCTGTTTGCCCAACAGCACGACGCGATCCTCTTTGTCAGTGGTAAAAAGAGTTCCAATGGTAAAATGCTCTTCGAAGAGTGTCGGAGCGTCAACCCCATGACCTACTTCATCTCGGGCATCGATGACATCCCTTGGGCAGACCTCGCTCCAGTCGAGCGTCTCGGAATTTGCGGGGCAACCTCCACCCCCCGCTGGCTCATGGAGGCGGTGGCAAAAGCCGTCTTGCGCATCTATCCCAATAATCCATAGATTCTTAGCTTTTGGTAAACATGAAGACCACGCCGTCGACTTCGCTATACCCCATTCGCTTCGAAGCGCAGAATATCCCTCGGATTTGGGGTGCCGACCACCTCGGAGCGCCGCGTAATGGCGTCCCGATCGGCGAGCGTTGGTTGCTTTCTCCCCTCCCCAGCAAGGAAACCCTCGTCGCAAACGGCGAGCTCGCTGGTATGACTCCCTCCCAACTCGTGGTGCGCTATGGGGCGTCCCTCTTGGGTAAAAGGGGCTCGTGGGCAGACCTTCCCCTCGTCAAATGGATTGACTCTGCCCACCCCCTCTCCTTTCAGGTACACCCCAACGACCTCTTGGCACGCCAGCTCGGAGAGCCCCACGGCAAGAGCGAAATGTGGTACATCCTAGACGCTGCCCCCGACGCCAAAATCTATGTCGACACGCCCGCTCCGTTATCGCTTACTGACTTAAAACAGGTCGTGGCAGACGGAGCGCTCGAACAGACGCTCACGGTCTATCACCCCACTCCAGGCGAGCTCTACTACGTCCCCGGCGGCGTCCTTCACGCGATTGGGGGCGGCATACAGCTTATTGAGATACAGCAGCCGAGCGACACGACCTATCGCCTTTATGACTGGGAACGCACCGACGCTAACGGGCTGTCGCGCCCCTTGCAACTTGACCTTGCCTATCGCGCATATGACCCCAAAGCGCGCGCCAAAGTGGTTGCGGCAACGAAAGGGGCGGGACACCTCCCGATTGGCTTCCACGAGCACCCGTTCTCTTTTACGAGCTACCTTCTCGCGTTGAACGAGACGCATGGGGTTACCTACCACACTACCGCGCACATCTACCTTGCCTCGCGCCCCATTCGCCTTCGCTGGACGTCGCCTCTCGGTGCAGAGCAAGAGGAGAGCCTTCCCGCGATGACCCCAGTGCTTCTTCCTGCAGTCATCGCCTCATATTCTTTCTGTGCCGAGCAGCCGCAAACCCTCCTCCTCGAGTTTATGTTATGCGGTTAAGCGGTAGCATGTCTCCCAAATGACCGAATAGTCTTTGTACGGACGCAAGGTGATGCGTCCGTTTTTTTTGCTATTTGATTACCTCTATTCGCTCATCCCCTCTGCGCGCTTGTTGCCCCCGCCGTCCGCGTACGACCGCCCGTATCTTGAAATATCGTACCTTTGCCGCAGGTACGAATTGATAAATAGCGAAGGTGATGTATGGTAAGATGCAACAGCACTTGGCTAAAGAGCTCGCCGCTATTGACGAGGCGGGGCTCTACAAGCGCGAACGGGAAATAATTACCCCACAAGGGGCTGAAATTAAAGTAAGCTCGGGGGCTGACGTCCTCAATTTCTGTGCGAACAACTACCTCGGGCTCTCTGATAACCCCACCGTGATTAACGCGGCGAAGGAGATGATGGATCGCCGAGGCTATGGCATGTCCTCCGTACGCTTCATCTGCGGGACACAAGACATTCATCGCGAACTCGAGCACGCCGTAGCCTCTTACTTCGGGCTCGACGACTCGATTCTCTATGTGGCGTGCTTTGACGCCAATGGTGGGGTCTTCGAGCCCCTCTTTAGCGAGGAAGACGCCATTATCTCAGATGCCCTCAACCACGCCTCTATCATTGATGGCGTGCGACTCTCCAAGGCGAAGCGCTACCGTTATGCCAATGCCAACATGGAGGAACTCGAAAAGTGTCTCAAAGAGGCACAAGCACAACGCTTCCGTATCATTGTGACCGACGGCGTCTTCTCCATGGACGGTAACGTCGCTCCCCTCGATAAGATTTGCGCTCTTGCGAAACAATACGACGCGCTCGTGATGGTCGACGAAAGTCACTCCGCCGGCGTCGTTGGGAAGACTGGGCACGGCGTGACCGAGCTCTATAACCTCCGTGGTGAGGTCGATATTATCACTGGGACTCTCGGCAAAGCCTTCGGAGGCGGTTGCGGCGGCTTTACTGCTGCGCGTCAAGAGATTGTCGACCTCCTTCGTCAGCGTTCGCGTCCTTACCTCTTTTCTAACTCGGTTCCGCCACCCGTGGTCGGCGCCAGCCTCGCCGTCTTCCAAATGTTGGAAAAAGATAACGCATTCCACGCCCAACTGGTAGAAAATACCGAATACTTTAAGAAGCGGATGCTTGATGCCGGCTTCGACATCAAGCCGAGTCAGAGCGCTATCCTCGCCGTTATGCTCTATGACGCCAAGCTTTCGCAGCTCATGGCGGCCGACATGCTTGTAGAGGGTATCTACGTCACCGGCTTCTATTACCCTGTTGTCCCCAAGGAACAGGCGCGCATCCGAGTACAGCTCTCCGCCGCCCACAAGCGCGAACACCTTGATCGTTGCGTCGACGCTTTTGTGAAGATCGGTAAAAAGCACGGCGTGATTAAGTAACGTTATGACGACCCCGATGTGCTGTCAGCCCCCGCTTCGGTAAATGACAGCCGAGTGTCCGCATTCCACGCGCGAGTTCAGAACCTCTCTGTAATGAGGTGCTGGGCTCGCGCTTCGTGTTTTTCCCAATCTACCCAATATCCTCACGTCTGAATGTCTATATTTCAAATCGTTGTTTCTTTCTTTACCCTAGTGGGTGCCCTCGGTGTCTTCCTCTATGGGATGAAGCTACTCAGTGAGTCGCTTCAAAAGGTCGCGGGCAAGCGTATGAAACACCTCCTAGAGTCGATGACTAGCACCCGTCTTAAGGGCATTTTGATGGGGATCTTGGTCACCGTCGTCATCCAGTCTTCTTCGGCTACAACCGTCATGGTTGTGGGCTTTGTTAACGCGGGTCTCTTGACCCTCGTCCAAGCCGTCGGCGTGATCATGGGGGCAAATATCGGGACGACTGTCACCGCTTGGATCATCTCCCTCTTTGGCTTTAAGATGAACCTCGGGCTGATGGCTCTCCCCCTCCTCGGGCTTGGCGTCCCCTTCCTCTTTTCTAAACGTGACAATTTACACTCGATTGGGGAGATGATCCTTGGCTTCTCTCTCCTCTTCCTCGGGCTTACCTTTCTTCAAGACTCGGTGCCCGACCTCTCGCTCTATCCGAAAGTCCTCGAAAACCTTGCGCAATACACCCAGTTGGGCATCTGGTCGGTGCTCCTCTTTGTCTTGGTGGGTATCATCCTTACCGTCGTTGTGCAGTCCTCTTCGGCGACGATGGCACTCACCCTGCTTATGTGTGCTAATGGTTGGATCGACTTCACGATGGCTGCAGCCATGGTCCTTGGCGAAAACATTGGGACGACGATTACTGCCGTCATCGCCGCCTCGGTCGGCAATATCTCCGCACGCCAAACCGCCCTCTTCCACTTCGTTTTCAATGTCCTTGGGGCTCTCTGGGTGCTCCTAATCTTTACCCCGTTTCTCCACCTTGTAGATCGCATGGCGCTTGAGAGCGGCATCGGCTCGCCCATCCTAGACCCTTCCAAAGCGCCGATAGCCCTTTCGCTCTTTCACACTAGCTTTAATGTGGTAAATACTCTCCTGATGTACTGGCTTACGCCCCAACTCGTGTCGCTGGTCAAACGCATCTTGCCGCAGAAAGAAACCGAGGACGAAGAGTATCGCCTTCGCTTCATCGGGCACGACTACATGCCCACCGGCGAGTTAGCGCTTCTCTCTGTCTGGAAAGAGGTCGGGGGTTATGCGCGCCGTGTCCACCGTATGTTTGGCTTCGTGCAGCGGATGCTCGACCCTGAGAACGAGAAGGACTTTGAAAAAACATACGAGCGTATCCTCAAGTATGAGAACATCAGCGACCGTATGGAGGTCGAAATTGGCAACTACCTCGGACGCCTCCACACCTCAGAGCTTAGTGACAATGCGCGCCAACAGGTCAATGCGCTTATGAAGATTATCAGCGACATCGAGTCGGTAGCCGACTGCTGTCACAATGCGGGTAAGATTCTCAAGCGCAAGAGTGAAGCCAAGATTTGGTTCAACGAATACATCCGTCGACACATCGACCAAATGATGGATTATGTCGACCAAGCCTTCACGGTAATGACACAAAACCTAGAAAATAGTTTTGAGGTAGATTTAACTGCAGCAAAACGCTGCGAGGATCAGATAGACCGCTACCGCAATCTCTTGAAGCGAGAGCACATTAAAAACGTCGAGTCAGGGGTCTATCCCTACGAGTCTGGCGTCTTCTATTCCGATCTCTATTCTCAGTGTGAGCGGATGGGCGACTACATCATCAACGTTTCCGAAGACATCCAAGAGATGGATACGGTCGAGAAGGCGATGCCTAAAGACGAGCTCCCCGAGAGTGAGGACGGAGGAATCGAGGACCAAGAATAAGCTTTAACAACCGAGGGTGGCGCTGTGTCGCATGCCGCAAATGCCGGCGACACAGATTGGTACGGACGCACGCGTTGCGTCCGTTTTTTGTCGGGCAAGTGTGTCAAAACTCCGTTTTCTGTCTTCGCTGTTGGGCTGCAGCGTGCTCCGTGCTCATCGCCGCACTGGCACGATTTTCTCAAACAGACGAATGGTCTTCGTCGCGCCGACGTCTGCATAGCCCCCGCAAAATCTCTTTACTTTTTCCTTAATCTCCTTACCCACCCCCGTGCGAGTCTTGGGCTCTCCCCGTGCTCTCCTTGGACTCTCCTTGGGCTCTCACTGTGCCATCACTGCGCCATGAAGGGCATTTTACCTGCCTCCGATCTCTCCATTTTTAGACGAGTTCCTTTATTATCTTCCTTTCTTCTTCCGATTTTCGTCTTAACGGCAGGATTTGGAATTCCTAAAGCTCCGTCTGCTGAGGCGGTTGGGTAGGGGCGCGAGGAGCGTGCACAAAATCGCTACATTTGTCTGTGGCTAGCAACGAGCGATGGAGCACTGCGAAAAACTCTTACATGCGCTGTGGGAGGTCTTACCCCAACTTAACGAACCTCTTTACACCACCGAGGGCAAGCCGATCCGTCTCCTCAACGTGGGGCGCTATAATGGAGACGCGGGACCCGACTTCCTCGATGTCCGTTTGACCATAGGCGACGTCCTTTGGGCGGGGGCTGTCGAAATGCACTGGCGCGCGAGTGAGTGGGATCGCCACGGACACCAGACTGACCCCCGATACAACGCTGTCATCCTACACGTCGTGGCAGAACAAGATGCCGAGGTACAGACGAGTGACGGACGCCCTCTTGTTACCCTCCTCTTTCCCCACGTCTCCCTTTACGAAAAGTACCTAGAGCGTATACTTTCGACCGATGGGGTGCCGCCCTGCGGTACACGATTCGCCCACGTAACCCCTTTCCAACAAAAGGCGTGGCTCGAGCAACTCTTGCGCGAACGTTTGGAGGCGCGAGCACAGATCATTAACGCCGAACGCGCCGACGCACCCATGGACTGGGAGGAAGCCTTTTACCGCTCGCTGGCGCGCACCTTGGGGCTCGCTGTGAATAGCGAGGCGATGCACGACCTTGCTTTAGCCACCCCCTTAAAGTGCCTCTACAAGGTGCGTGACGAACGGCAAATCGTCGAGGCGATCCTTCAGGGACAGTCGGGCTTGTTGCCCCATAACGACGCCGACGACTACACGCAAGCCGTAGCAGAGGAGTATGCCTATCAAGCCTCTCGCTTTACCTTGACGCCGATGACTGCGGGGCAGTGGAAGTTTTTGCGCTTGCGTCCGACGGCGTTCCCCTCGATTCGGATCTCGCAACTCGCGGGGCTGGTCGCAGGGCACGATCATCTCTTTTCGCAGGTGATTGCGGCACGTAGCCTTAAGGAGTTAAAGGCACTCTTTCGCGTGGCGGCAGCGCCCTATTGGTCTACCCATTACCGTTTCTCTAGTCTCGCCCCACAGGCGCAGGAGAAACACCTCGGGCGGGGGATGCAGGAGCTATTGTTACTCAACAGTGCGTTACCCTTTCGCTATGCGTACGCCTTGTCGCAGCAAGACACACGGCGGCGTGAAGAGGTGTTAGCGTTTTATGTGGCGATGGGCGCAGAGGAAAACCAGATTATTGCGGGGTTTCGTGCCTCGGGTGTCTCTTGTGGCGATGCGGCAACGAGCCAAGCGTTGTTACAGCTCTACAAGCTTTATTGTCGGGAAAAACGGTGTTATTGTTGTCCCGCGTGGCGGAGCGACCGACGGGCAGATTGACAGGCGAGACTACCAGACCCTCTATATTTGTCCCCGCTTAACCATCAACCTAGACCCGAGCATGATTTACGGCTACATACGCGTCTCCTCTGACAAGCAAACCGTCGAAAACCAACGCTTCGAAATCAATAACTACTGTGCACAACAACACCTCACGATTGACGGCTGGATCGAAGAGACCATCTCTGGCACAAAGGCTTACTCCAAGCGTGAGCTTGGCAACCTCCTTGAGCGTGTCGAGCAGGGCGACCTCATCATCTGCGCCGAGCTCTCGCGTCTAGGGCGTAATCTGTTTATGATTATGGAGATTCTCAATATCTGCATGCGCAAAGAGTGTCGCGTCTGGACCATCAAAGATAACTACCACCTAGGCGACGACATCCAGTCTAAAGTCCTTGCTTTTGCCTTTGGGCTTAGCGCCGAGATCGAGCGTAACCTCATCGCCCAGCGTACCAAAGAGGCGCTCGCGCGTAAACGGGCCGAGGGGGTGACCCTCGGGCGTCCTAAGGGGCGCTTAAGCGCACCTCACCACTACAAGCTTTTTCCCTTGAGAGAGGAGATTGTGCGCCTCCTTAACCGCGGGCTTTCGCAACATAAAATCGCCCGTCAGTGTGGCGTCAACCGCAATACGCTTTCTCGCTTCATCGACCATTTTGTTACCGAGCTACATGCGCCCGCGCTCGACACCCCCTTTGCCGAGCCTGAGGAAGAGGCTATTTCATACGCGTTACGTAACCTTTGAGACTACATTTCAGTAATAAACGTTACTTTTGTAGGTAGTGCGCCTCATATTTGAGGTAGCGACCACATCATGGTGGATGGGTAGAAAACAACACACACAACGGTTCGTAGCGTCTATTGCGACTTTCGCAGTGCTCATTTTGGGGTGTCTTTTGATGCCCCTGTCGCTCGTCGCGCAACCGACTCTCGAGCTGGTGGCGCATAATGTGACGCAACGCTGTCCGGAGGCTGGCAAGAGCTATAGTGCCAAAATCAAAATCAACGGCGGCGACCCTGTGGCAGGCACGCCGCCATTCTTCCGTTACCTTGTCACAGACGATGGCGTGACCGAGGTGAGCGAAAGTAATGCTGAGGGCGAAGTGAACCAAGGCGAGGAAAAAGAGTTCCCTCTCGTAAGAGGAAAGTCGCTCCTGTGGATTTTTGACAAAGAGAGCAAGGCCTACCCCTTCCAGCTCGCGGATTATATCAAAGATGGGGGCGGGAATCTGTTACCTATCCCCGCGACCGTGGTCTTAAAACCTGAGAATGTGGTTTTGGACAGTGTCTTGTGTCACGGCGGCAGCTCGGGGATTATTTCGTTGCGCGAGGCGGGCAAGGATGTCCGTTATATCCTTTTTCAGTCAGAGGAGGGGAGTGACCCCACCGTGCAAACCCCGACCGATGTGGTGAAAGGTGTCAGTGGCAAAGGGGTTTTCAAGGGGCTGATTGCCGGCGTCTACAAGCTGTGGGTAGAGGATGCCAATCAGTGTCTTTACCACTATGACCGGCTGTTTACACTCCATGAGCCCGAGGCTGGCGATTTTGACGCTGCTTTTGTCGGGGTTGAGAAGGTGAAGTGTCCCGGAGATCTCGTCGAGCGGGTATCGCTTTCGCTCCGTGGTGGTTCGGGGAAGTTTCTCCGTTTCTCGTGGCTCTATACCGACGTTGTGGGGCAACACCAAGACACGATGGTGACGACCCAACCCGTGCTTGACAGTGTCGCCCCAGGCGACTGGAGTGTGAGTATGATTGACAACAAAGGGTGTGAGTTTACCAAAGCGCTCACCGTGCCCGGCGTGCGAGGTTATGCTCTCAAGATCCCCCCGACGGTCATAGAGCCTGCCGCTTGCCAGCTTTACAACGAGAACGAGGAAATCTCGCGCGGCAAAATCTCAAATATTACTATCGAGGGCGGCGCTTCGTCGTCCAACCGCCGTTATGTGTGGGGTGAGGTCCCCGACGTGGTGAAAGAGCTCACGGGGCAGACGGTCAACGTAGGCTCAGCAACCCCTTATGAGTTGCCTCACGGCGATTATCAGATCCTTATTGCCGAGGGGGGCTGTCAGACGAAGTTCCATTTCAATATGCCTTATAACGACACCAATCAGCCGACCCTCGAGCTCGTGGGCATCCCTCCCATCGTTTGTTATGGCGCTGAGATCTCCTTCCGGATGAATCTTACCAAAGCCACCCTTTTCAAAAACGACCCTAAGTATACATTTACTGTTTTACATGACCTCGACGGCGATAAGGAGGTGCGTGGACGGGTGATTGATCTCGGGGGCTATTCCTATCGTCTCGAGTCGCATGTCTATGACCGCACCTCGGTGGGGGTGGCGGGCGTGAGCACTAGCGGTTGTATCGTCTTTGACCGGCGGGAGATACGGGTCATCCCTCCCGCCTCGTTTGACTATGACCCCAATGTTTCGCACGCCGGCGTCCTCTTTAACGGCAAAGTGATTGACTCGGTGAGGAGTCGCAACCTTGGGAAAGACGGCGAAGTCATCAAGTATAAGGATAGTCTCGCGCTTGGGGTTCTCGAGGGGACGACCACTGAGGTCGGCTTCCTCGTGGCGGGCGGTGGTGATTACAAGGTCGTTTTAGACATCCGTCCTGATGGTATTCTCATTCCCTCGCGCACAGGGAAAGCCTATCTTTATGACCTGCACCTCCCCACAGATGCCTTTACCAATGAAAAGTATAAGGTCGTGACCGTCTCGCGCAATGGCTATACGTATGACTTTCTGCGACTCAACACCAACCTCATTTACACGGTGCAGAACTCCAAGCAGACGTGTATCAACGACCGTTATCTTTACATCCGCCTTGTCGATAAACTCCGCATCCCCAACGTATTTACCCCCAATGGCGACGGGGTTAATGACCGCTGGCTTTATAATGGTGACGAGACCAACGTCAATCTTTACTCTCACCTCCAAGACCTTTTGCCTAACCTCGAGGTAGAGGTCTTTACGCGCACAGGCGTGAGTGTCTGGTATGCTAAGGGTGCTGGCATTGGCAAGGGATGGGACGGCACGCAAGGGGGAAAGGGGGGCTCGGCGCTCCCCACGGGAACCTACTATTACGTCATCCGTTTTAATGCGCCCGGAGGGGGAAAGAAATGGAAGCCGATCTCGGGGTCTGTAACTATAGTGCGCTAGCGATGTACGGAAGACGCGACACGGGCTTCTTTTGGCGTCGCTCACTGCGTCGCTTAGGGGAGTGTCTTGCGGGGGTGTTGCTCTTTACCCTACTGGGGTTGGGGGCGACGCAACAGGCGCAAGGGCAGCAGATGTATCAGGTGACCCAATACATGCTCAACAACTATGTGGTGAACCCTGCTGTCGTGGGGACATTCAACTATTTCCAAGCCCGCACGCATCACCGTTTCCAATGGATTGGGGTCAACGATGCCCCGATTACCAACGTGGTTACCGTTTACGGACCGCTTGCCAAGCGCTCTATGGGTTTCGGGGCGCTCTTCTACAACGACCTTACGGGGCCCACCTCGCGTACGGGGCTTTCGGGCTCTTATGCTTACAACTTTGCGCTCAATAGTGAGATGCGTCTTTCGCTGGGGCTTTCGCTCGGCTTTATGGCGTT
>CALHZE010000051.1 GCA_938040915.1 uncultured Bacteroidia bacterium
TCCCTTAGATTTTCTTCGGTTGCGCAACGGGCTTACAGAGACACTCGAGGAATATGTGGTACGGAGTGGTCGCCGCATTGCATTTCTGCACGAAGACCCGAGCGAGATATCTGATAAAGAGGAGGAAATACAAGCCTATCAGCGAGAGCTTGTGGGGCAAGGTATTGAGGCGTTGCGTGTGCATGAGCGTACGGCGGCTGGGGCTCAGAGTGAGCGCGTGGTATTCCCCGGTCTCTGTCTCTCTTATGCGGGACGGACGGTTTACGTGAATTTGCTACGTCGCGATGTCGCACTTTCGAATGAGCAGAATGTATCTCTTGCTCTGCAGCGTTTGGAATATTCGCTTACAGAGGCTCTTTATCGGCTTTTGGTGCATATAGGCTTTACGACTACCCATGGCGAGTTGCCTCCTCAACGCACGGCGGATTGGGAGCGGGAGCTTCGACACAATTTCCGAATACAGCATTTTGATACCTTGTCGCGTGTTGGGATGCTAGACTCTTGCCGCTTTGTGGTGGTGGCGCGTCCCACCACAGCATTTACTGAGCTAGAAAAACTGGTTCTTGACCAGTATCTTATGCGGGGCGGAGGGCTGCTCTTATTTGTGAACCCCGTGCAAACAAGTGTGGATAGTCTTCAGCAATTGGGGCGTACGTTTGCGTCCCCTGTAGAACTCAATTTAACCGATTTACTCTTTCGCTATGGGGTGCGTCTTTCCACTCATTTATTACAGGATGCACAGTGTGCCCCAGTCCCCGTAAATCTAGCGGCTGAGGGTGAAGGGGCTCGCTTTACCCCATTACCGTGGGTCTATTATCCGCTTTTAACGCCACAACCCTACACGCTCCTTTCGAAGAATGTGCCACTTGTCTATTCGCGTTTTCCTGTGGCTCTGGAGCTTACGCAGGCTAAGGATAGTTTGTTGAAAGTCCCCTTTCTCACCTCGTCGTCTTATGCTCGTTTGCTAGGGACACCTCAGCTGATCGAACTCTCTGAAATAAAAGAAGACCCACAAGCACGCCCGATGCCTCTGTCAAATGTCCCTGTGGGGGTGCTCGTTGAAGGGCGTTTTACTTCGGCTTTTACACATCGCCCGTTGCGGAGTATTGCGCGAGGGCAGCAGTTTGATTTTTTGCCTAAGGGAAATTATGCGCGGATGGTTGTCTTTGGGGACGGAGAGCTTTGCGCTAACGAACTCTCTTATCGTCGAGGGCGAGAGCGTGTCCTGCCACTTGGTTTTGATAAATACACGCAGCAGACCTTTGGCAATAAAGAGTTGCTTGGCAATATTACGCTCTATTTGGGAGGGCAAGATTCTCTCCTACTTCTTCGCGGGCGAGAGTTTCTTTCTCAACTCTTAGATGCGAGACGTTTAGCAAAAGAGAGAGTCGCATTGCTCGTGCTGAACCTGACGTTGCCGACGCTGTTGCTCTTGTTTTTAGGTTTGCTCTGGTGGTGGTTTCGTTGGAGAATTTATCATCGGGGGTAAGGGTTGGGGTAGAGGTCGCTTGTGACCGTGTGTACCGAAAGAAAAGTTTCTATCTTTGCGCGTGTTTCTTAAGAAGATCTTAATACGTCCTTGTTTATGTGGACGTTTGGAAGTTGCCTTCTTCTTTTTCTCTTTGGAAAGATTGTTTTTCTCGTGGGGAGCGCAAGAGCGCGTTCGCTTTTAGACCCTAGGAACTGAAATCACATTATGTACGATATTACAGAATTGCAAAGTATGCTACTGCTCGATTTGCGTGTTGTAGCAAAGGCTATGGGCTTGAAGCGCGTTGAGAGCTATAAAAAGATGGATTTAATTTATGCGATGCTCGATCACCAGTCTGAGATGCAGCCTGCCGAGATCGCTCGCATTCGAAAGGAGAATGCAAATTTGCAAAGTGCGCCGGCGGCAGTCGCAGAAGAGCGAGAAGCTGGTGGGCGAGTGGATGAAAATGCTAGCTCACTTCCCCCTATTAAGTTCCAGCGAAAAAGAGAGCCGCGCAGCCCGAAGAAGGAGGGGAAGCCGCAGGAAACGCAGCAGAGGGAGACGAGTGTCTCTGAAGACACTCCTACGCTTTTCAGTATCCCTCAGGAGATTGTCCCTGTGCGTGCAATGCAGGAGGAAACTAAGACGACGGAAGAGCCTGTAGGAGACTTGGAACTTAAGTCCGTGGAAGAAGTGGAACGGAATGAAAAGCGTGGGCGTAATCATCCGAAGAAGGAGCGGGAAAAGAAGAAAGACGATCCTTCACTCATCTTTGAGGAAGAGGTGCTTACGACGGGGGTGCTTGAGATTACAAACGATGGGCAAGCCTTTCTGCGGTCTTCGGATTTTAATTATCTGCCATCGCCAGACGATGTCCAGTTCACGATGCACCAAGTGAAGCAAAATGGGCTTAAGAATGGCGACACGATAGAGTGTATGATTCGCCCCCCGAAGGAGAATGAAAAGTATTTCATGTTACGAAAGGTTGTGACAATCAACGGACTCTTGCCCGATGAGGTGCGCGAACGTGCGGGTTTTGATTTCTTGACCCCTCTCTTTCCAACAGAAAAGTTTACCCTTTTAGGTTCTGAGAACAACCTTACGCTCCGGATGGTAGACCTCTTTGCTCCAATAGGTAAGGGGCAACGCGGACTTATTGTTGCACAACCGAAGACGGGGAAAACTATGCTCTTAAAGGAAATCGCGAATGCCATTGCGACGAATCATCCGGAGGTTTACCTTATTGTTTTGCTTGTGGATGAGCGCCCCGAGGAAGTTACGGATATGCAGCGGAGTGTGAAGGCGGAGGTCATCAGCTCGACGTTTGACGAGCCGGCAGAGCGTCACGTGAGGGTCTCAAATATGGTGTTGGAAAAGGCAAAACGTTTGGTAGAGTGTGGTCACGACGTCGTTATTTTGTTAGACTCGATTACGCGTTTGGCACGTGCCTATAACACCATCGCGCCGGCCTCGGGAAAGGTGCTCACGGGAGGCGTGGATGCGAATGCTCTCCAGAAACCGAAGCGGTTCTTTGGGGCAGCACGAAACATTGAAGGGGGCGGTTCGCTTACGATTCTTGCGACGGCACTTACAGAAACCGGCTCGAAGATGGATGATGTTATATTCGAAGAATTTAAGGGAACGGGCAATATGGAGTTACAGCTTGATCGAAAGCTCGCTAACAAACGAATCTTCCCTGCGGTCGATATTACGGCCTCTAGTACGCGGCGCGATGAGCTCCTTGTTGATAAACTAACCGTCGGGCGTGTCTCCATCTTGAGAAATATTTTGAGTGAAATGAACTCTGTTGAGGCAATGCAATATATACGCAACAAGATGGAGGGGACTAGCGACAACGAAGAGTTCCTGCTTTCTATGCAACGTTCTACGCGTCTTTAGCGGGTGTGTGAATCAATAAGGTTTGGGTAGAGAAAAGAATTTTATAACTTTGCCACAAGTTCAGAAAGAAAAAGGTGCGTGGAGGGCGACGAACTCTCTGGCACGCCGCAGTTAAGAATTGATGGCTAAACGCTTCCATTTTAACCCAGATACGTTACAGTTTGAGCAGCGAGTGGTTACAACCGCGACGCGCTTAAAACGGACTTTTGGTTTCGTTGCCCTGTGTACCGCTGTGGGCGTCGGGTCTATGTTTTTCTATACGATGTTCTTTGATACGCCTCGTACGCAGGTTCTCTCGCGAGTGGGCGCTGATTTAGACTCTCAGCTCTCCATCCTACAATCGCAGGTGGAGAGCTCAGCGCGTCAACTTGCGCGGATAGAAAAAAGAGACAATTTGCTTTACCGGACGATATTCGAGGCAGATAGCATCCCGTTCTCTGTGCGGCAGGGTGGTACGGGGGGAACTTACCGTTATGCAGATTTAGAGGCTTTGCAAAACGGCGCTAGTCTTAGAGAGTTGGCGCTGAGTATTGACAACCTCTCGTGGCGTGCATACATTCAGTCGCGCTCTTTTGACGAGGTTACCAAACTTGCTCATGAGAAAGATCGTCTAATGCATTGCATCCCCGCGATCCAGCCGGTTTCCGTACGTCAGTTGACACGTATGAGCTCTACGTTTGGGTATCGGAGTGACCCCTTTACGCGTAGAGGGAAGTTCCACTCAGGAGTAGACTTTACAGGAGCGCAAGGTACACCTATTCACGCATCGGGCGATGGCGTGGTGGTGGTGGCGACCCACTCTAGTACGGGGTACGGAAATCAGGTGATTATAGATCACGGTTTTGGCTACAAGACACGCTATGCACACATGAGTAAGCTCGAGGTCGCAGAGGGAGAACGTGTGAAGCGTGGTCAAGTGATCGGCGCGATGGGATCTACGGGACGGAGTACGGGTACCCACCTCCATTATGAGGTTTTAGTAAAGAACGAGCCTGTGAACCCCCTCCTCTATTTCAATGATATGAACGAAGAGGAGTATGAAGAGATGCTTGCACACGCAGAGGTGCAAGACCTAGATTAGCATCTCTTTTGAGGGCTGATCGCGGCAACGGTTAGCGCGCTTTCGGGGTCTGTATCTAAAACTTGTTTTAAGAGGTGGCTAAGCAGAAGTATCAGTTCAATCTGGAGTCGCTTTCATACACAACTGTAAAGCGAGGGCTTAAGCATTACCTAGTACTCATACTTCGCTATTTCCTAGCGAGTGTCTCTTTGGCTGTCTTGAGTTACATCATTTTTTCCTTGTTTTTTGATACGCCGCGGGAACAGCAACTCGCTTTGGAAAACAAGGAACGTGAGAAGCTACTCGTCCAATTAACCGAACGCTATCAGCAGGTCGTGGCTGTCTTGAAAGACATCCGACAGCGTGACGACAATATTTACCGTACAATATTCGAATCAGAGCCCTCTCACTCGGATGAGCAGGAGGGCGAGCAGGTCGTTTCGATGCTTTATGACCAACTGAAGCAACAGGGGGCGGGCGGACTGGTCGACAAGACCAATCAATTACTCTCTGTCGTGAAAGAGGAGGTTACGACCGTTTCACAGACCTTTGACACGGTGATTATGCTTGCTCAAAACGGTGAAACACAACTGTTGAGTATACCCTCTATTTTGCCCGTTAGTGCCTCTCATTATACGCGTGTTGCTGCTCCT
>CALHZE010000052.1 GCA_938040915.1 uncultured Bacteroidia bacterium
CGGTAGGGACTGCCGTATCGCTCCAACACCTCAAGGCGTCGGCTATTGGCGCAGAGGTGCTGGTGAGGGTAAAGCTTATCGAAAAAGACGGACGCCGTTACACCTTTACTGCCGAGGCATACGAGGGCGAAAAACTCATCGGGAAAGGCGAGCACACCCGCTGCGTGGTCGACAAGTCGCGTTTCCTTGCAGGGTTGAATCGCTAGGGCGGGTACGCCCCCCCCTTTGTTCGTCGTCTGCCCGCTATGTAGGTCGTTACCCCAGTTTACGGGTTTCTTTTTGTCGCGCTGCTACTCTTTGTCGCCGTCATCGCTAGCAAGACTAGCGGGCGACTCGGGGTACCAGCGCTTATCTTTTTCTTACTCATCGGTTGGGCGTTCGGTCCCGACTTGCTTGACATCTTTATCCTCAACGACCTCTCATGGTTGCGTCAAGTGGGCATCATCGCCTTGTCGCTGATCCTCTTCTCGGGCGGGATGGACACCAACCTCGCCTCCGTTAAACCCGTCATCTGGCGGAGCGTCTCGCTGGCTACGGTCGGCGTGCTCGTTACCGCTATCGTGACTGCCGTGGCAGCTTACTTCCTTTTACCCGTGACGCCCGCACAGGCCTTCCTGTTGGGGTCGATTGTCAGCTCTACCGACGCGGCTGCGGTCTTTTCCGTACTGCGATCGAAGAATATGGAACTGAAGTATCGCCTCCGCCCCCTACTCGAGTTCGAGTCGGGGAGTAACGACCCGATGGCGCTCCTCCTGACCACCGTCTCCATCGCGTGGTTGATGGGCGAACAAGCCTCGCCCGGGATGATCGTCCTCCAGCTTATCCTCCAGCTACTGATCGGGGCGGCAGCAGGGCTCTTGCTCGGGTGGCTGGCACTTAAGATTGTCAACAAGATCTCGTTGCAATACGAGGGGCTCTTCTCCGTGCTCATCCTCTCCATCGCGCTCTTTACCTATTCGTTTACCGAGCTGGTCTATGGCAACGGACTGCTAGCGGTCTACCTCCTTGGCATCGTCCTCGGCAACAACCCCTTTATGCACAAGCAAAGCACCATGAAGTTCTTCGACGGACTGGCATGGGTGATGCAAATCCTCATCTTCGTCTCCCTAGGGGTCATCCTCGAGCCCGAGGCGGTCTTTCGTCACGTCTTGCCTGGGTTGCTGCTCGCGGTGGCGCTCATCTTTGTGGCGCGTACGGCGGGGGTATTTGTTTCGCTACTCCCTTTCCGCGGCATACAGCTCCGAAGCAAGCTTTTCCTTGTCTGGGGGGGCTTAAAAGGCGCAGGTCCGCTGGTCTTTGCCCTCTACCCCATCCTTGCCTTTAAGGAGGGAACGAGCCACAACCAAGTGGCGCACGCCTTCCTCAACATTGTCTATTTCATCGTCCTACTCTCGGTCTTGCTACAAGGCACCACCTTGGCGCAAGTGGCAAAGTGGTTACACCTCGACATCCCTATGGGCGAGAAGACCTTCTACCCTCTAGCCATCGAACAGCGTAAGAATTTCAGCTCCCTCTTGCAAGAGATTCTCATCCCCGAGGGGTGCTACGCAAGTGGGAAAACACTCATTGAGCTGAACCTGCCGACGGACGTCCTTATCGTCCTCATCTCCCGTGGCGACCAGTTTATTATGCCTAACGGGGCGACGCAGCTCCTAGAAAACGACAAAATATTGGTGATGGCGACCACACCCGCCGACCTCCAAGGGGTCTACGAGAGGCTCGACATCGAAATCCCCGAAGAACATTAACCCCACAGCATAATGACCATAGACGAGGCACAGGCGGAAATACGCGCCGAGTTTGAGTACCTAGAAGATTGGCTCGATAAGTACCAACAGCTCATTGACATGGGGCAAACCCTCCCCGAGGGCGACGCCGAACTAAAGCAAGAGAAACACCTAATCCACGGGTGTCAAAGCCGCGTCTGGATCGAATGCCAGGCAGAAGACGGCGTACTGCACTTCCGTGCTGACTCCGACGCCGTGATTACCAAGGGGATCGTCTCCCTCCTCCTGCGCATCTTCGACGGACATACGCCCCAAGAGATCCTCGCTACGAAGCTCACTGTCCTTGACCAAATCGGGTTACAACAGCACCTTTCCCCCACGCGGGCCAACGGACTCCTTGCGATGGTCGAACAGATTTACGCTTACGCTCGGCAACACCAATAACACAGACGACAATGCGCGACATCTTTGACATAGAGTGCGACCTCGTGCAGGTACTCAAGACGGTCTACGACCCCGAAATCCCCTGCAATATCTACGACCTTGGGCTGATTTACGCCGTTGAGGTGACCGACGATCGCGAGGTCATGCTCGTTATGACCCTCACCGCCCCAGGCTGCCCCATGGCAGAGGAATTGATGAATGAGGTCAAAGACTCCGTTGCTGCCATCGAGGGGGTAAAGAGCGTCTCGGTCGAACTGGTCTTCGACCCACCGTGGACGACCGACCGCATGAGCGAAGAGGCAAAGCTCGAGCTCGGGATGCTCTAGGCGCTTGCCTGTAGCGTATGCTCACCGTATGCTCTCTAGTACGGGTGAAAGCTCCCCGCTAACAATTCCCCAACCTTTACCACTACGCGCGGCACGCTAGCTGCTTTTTCGTTCATCGTTACTAACGTTCTTACTACCTTGTGCGACCGAGTGGGTTCGCGCCCCGAGGTAGAAAAGGAAAGGTAATGATGTGTTATAACAAACCGTTGCGGCTTCTCTTGTGGGGGCTCGTGCTCTTTTTGACGTCACAGTTAGCCATCGCCGCACCTATCGATGTGCAACGTGCCGCACGCCTCGCCTCCGAACAGCTCCAACGCTTGCGCCCGCTTCGCGGGAGTGCTCCACAAGTAAAGCTTCTTCGCACAAGCCATGGGCACGCTACGCGAGGCAATACGCAAGCCGATTACTACCTCTTTGGGGCAAAGCAAGGGGAGGGCTGGGTGCTCGTGGCAGGCGACGACGCCATCGCACCCATCTTGGCTTATTCGCCCGAGGGGCACTTTCCCGAAACGCTGCAACCCGAGTTGCAGTCGGTATTGAGCCAATATCAGCACTTGGTGCAGGAGGTGCGACGAAACCCTGCGACCGCGCCAGTAGTGCCAATCCTCTCCCCCAGCGAGGCGGTTTCGCCCCTTTTGCACAACCTTCGCTGGAGTCAGTTCCTCCCCTACAATCAGCTTTTGCCGCTCCGAACAGCCGCTAACGGCGAACAGAAGCGTGCCCCCACGGGGTGCGTCGCTACTGCCGTGGCACAGGTGATGCGCTACCACGCTTGGCCACCCCGACCGCAAGGAAAGGTTACCCACGCAGGTTTGGAAATTGACTTTGACAACGAACCCGACTACGCATGGGGCGATATGCTGGGCGTCTACGGCGGGAATAGCTATTCTGAAGCGCAGGGGAAGGTCGTGGCACGCCTTATGCGCGACGTGGGCTACGCCGCTAAGACCACCTACAAAGCCGAGGAAAGTAGTGCACACCCGCGCGAGGCCTTCGAAGCGCTTCGTCGCCACTTCCAATATGCCCCGACGCTGCGCTATTACGTCACCACATACCACGATGTGGCTGAGTGGCAGCGCCTACTGATTGATGAGCTCAAAGCCGGACGTCCTGTGCCGATGGATGGGGTGACTATCGCCCATGCCCAACACGAGTTCGTTTGCGATGGCTATGACGGACAGGGGCTTTTTCATATCAACTGGGGCTGGGGCGAAGCCTCTGATGGTTATTACCTGCTGCATGCCGTGGGGACGGGCGACGGAGGCGATGGTAAGGGGATGCTATATAACTTCATCTATGGGATGCTCGTCGGGATGCAGTCGCCTGCCAAAGCCCCCCATGCGCAAGAAATGAAGGAGTTTTACGCGCCGAAAGATTTAGACCTTTCCCTCGGGACATTCGCTGAAAGTAAGACGTTTACGTGCACGATACACGGGCTACTCAACGAGGCTTATTCGCCCGTTGTGGGCACGTTGGCTGTGGTGCTCAAGGGGGCAGATGGAGCGGTCGTTTACAAGGCACACGCTGCGGGTGCGCCCTTCCTTCTCAAGGGGAGTAAGGGGAGTTTTGAAACACGGACGGTCGACTTAGACCTGAAGGAGGTCGCCCAAGGCACCTATACCCTTCACTCCGCTTTCTACGAACCAGCGACCGACACCTACACCGTGGCGATGCAAGATCAGGTAAAGAGAAAGATATTTACCGTAACGGTCGGGGAAAGGGGCATCGTGCTCGCAGAAGGGACGCGAGCGCCGCAACTCACCTTCAAGGTGACGCCCGCCGTGCTCAAGAAGGGGGAGAAGACAGCCTTTCAGCTCTCTATTACCAACACGGGGACGCAACCCTACCTGTGCCCCATAGCGATGTGCTTTGCTGCGAGCGAGGAGATACCCGCTATTGCCGATGCGCGCGCACTGCCCTTCCTTGCGTGGATGCGTATTGACCCAGGCACGACCACCACGCGTTCGTTTAGCGCCGTCGTCCCGCACGATGCTGCTTACCTACACTTCTTTTACAATGCGCAGAACAACGACTATTACAGCGCCAAGCTCCCATGGCATGCGGGCAAGCAGGTCTCCGTACCACGCGAGCACCACTCGCAGCAGCGCCTCACCTTGGCGGATAGTAACCTCCCCGAAAAGTATACGATTACGCGCCTAGCGGTAACTGACCGTCTGAAGCGGGGCGAGCACTTCCGAATGGCGTATGAGGTGCGCGTCGACCCAAGCAGTGCCCCCGTGAATTTGAACCTCTTAGCCTCGTTTGTCAAGGTGGTTGAAAATGCGTACGGCACGAGTACCGAACCCGTAAAAGCGTTTGATGTGCCGACACAAAGCCTCCTCCCAGGGGAAACGAAGCGCTCGACGCTAGACTTTCCACTAGACTTCCCCGTCGGGGAGTATCAACTGATGGTCTACGGCACTGGCTTTGCCCTAGTGCCCGAGCTTGTGCTCTCTTCCCTTGTCGTGGAGGCGGGGAGTGCGCAGCCGCCATCGGCGGGTGTGCCCGTTCCCTCTTATCCTGATATGCCAGCGCCGCTTTTGACTACCGTGCACGCCCCAACTGGGGAACAAACCGTGGGGGGCGAATGCCCGATCTATCTGATTGACACGAAAGAGCGCCCTTTGAAGGATGGAGAACAAATCCCTCGTGGTGCACTGATTGGCATTGCTCCCAAAGCAGCAGAGGGGTATAAACTCTCGCAGTGGGAGGTGCAAGGGGCGACCTATCTGGCAGATGAAAGCTATGGCAACGGGTCATTCCTCTTCGTAGGCAAGCTCTACCAAACCACGGAGGGCGACGTATGGGTAAAAGTCGCTTTTACGAAGGAGGGTGAAGGGGGAGGAGAAGCACCGCAACCTCAGCCACAGCCCAATCCAAAGCCTGAACCACAACCAGAGCCCAATCCTAAACCCGATCCGCAGCCACAGCCTAATCCGCAGCCTGAACCACAACCCAATCCCAATCCTAAACCCGAGCCGCAGCCCAATCCT
>CALHZE010000053.1 GCA_938040915.1 uncultured Bacteroidia bacterium
CACGAATACTCTGCCATTGAGGCATAAACCTCCTTGACATACTTTTTCGCACGGTCATAGTCCTTGAAGGTTTTGTAGATCTCTAGGAGGTTTGCCGCGTAAAAATCGGTCTCCCCCGTGCGATAAAACGTCGCATACTGAGCTTCGTACTGCGCCAGTTCCTCCTCTGCCCACTGGCGGCAATGTTGCGCCTGATAGGTGCTTGCCAGACAGAGATGGATGTTGATCAAGACCGACGTATCGCCTACCTCCTTGGCCAAGGGGTAAGCCTTATAGAGGAGCTCGAGCATCCGCGTCGTGTCGCGCTGCAACTGTGCCAAAAACGACATATTGGAGTAGAGGCGGGGGCGATAGCTCTCAGAAAGCGAATCGCCAATCGCAATGGCCTTTTCGTAGTAGGTATGCGCGTCAGCATAGTTCCCCTGATCCTCATAAATCATCGCGTTGTTGTTGTATATAATATAACGCATCGTGCGAGGAAACGGGAGGCGCGAAGAGCCCATCCGGAGGCATTCGCGATAAGCGGCGAGGGCGGTCATATAGTCTTCGGTATCCTGACTCAGAATCCCGAAACCGAAATAGACCTCGCGCAAGATAATCGTGTCTTGCAAGAACCGCGCGAGCTGGAGGCTTTGGTTAAGGTGGTAGTAAGACGAATCATACGCGCCCGCCATCCGGAACGCCACATTGTCCCAAAGGTGACAATAGGCAAGGAGCACCTCGTCTTGGGTGTCACGAGCGACATCATAGAGCGAGTCTAGGAGGAAGTCATATTCGTCAAAATTCTCATGTTGCATATAGGTACTCAGACGGAAACCATACGGACCGATGACCGAGTCTCTCATCTCCGACCGTTCGTCAAAGAGCTTCTTTTCTTCCTTGGCGCTCCCCAAAGTCGAAAAAGCCACAAGAGCTGCCACGAGCATGACAGCCATCCAGAAGCGCCCTATCTCTCTCCTTCCCTTCATTTTCGTGCGGGTAAATGTAGGGAATTTATTCTAACTGCGTCACACACAATCGCTCTCTGTGTTATACACAATCTGAACGGGGCGTAAAGAGGAGCTCTCACTCCCCCCCTTACTCATAACGTAGGGCATCAATCGGGTCCAGGCGTGCCGCACGCCTTGCGGGCAAGTAGCCTGCCAAGACGCCCACAAAGACGCAAAGCAGCAGACTCCCCAGCGCCCACCCCCACGGCATCGCGAACTGCACCCCCATCGCCGAGGCTGCGCCCTTACCAGCGAGGATACCTAACAAAATCCCTGCCAATCCGCCAAAGACCGTGATGAGGATCGCCTCGAGGAGGAACTGACCTCGGATCGTGCCACTATAGGCACCGATCGCCTTACGCGTCCCGATCTCTCGCGTGCGTTCGGTAACGCTCGCCAGCATGATGTTCATGAGCGCAATCGCCGAGCCCACGAGGGTTATCAACCCGATCAAGATGGCGGCAATCCCCACCGACGAGAGGCTGTCGAATATCATCTTCATAATCTCGTCGTTGGTCTGTATGTTAAATGTGTTTTGTTGGATAGGGCGAAGCCCCCGTACACGGCGCATCACCATCTCGATCTCGCCCTTGGCAACGGCAAGGGTAACCCCCGAGCGGGGACTCACCGAGATTTGGCAATCGGGGTCTGGGGTCGAGTAACGCGTCAGACCGGTTAGGAGCGGCACAAAAACCTCTTCGTTGCTCGCGCCACCAAACGAGCTTGTGCGTTCTGACAAAATCCCCACGACGGTGAATGGGGCAGAGCCCACCATCACGCGCTTACCGAGCGCGCTCGTCTCGTTGTCAAAGAGCTGTGTAGCGAGTTTCGAACCAATAAGGATGACGTCAGTAACATTCCGATACTCATCGGGGGTAAAACCACGCCCGTAGGCTATGCCGCGCCCGTTAGCTTCTAGATATCGCGCACTGATCCCGCGTAGCCACAACCCTGGTCGCGACTCCTTGTCGCGATACTTGAGCTGTGAGACGCTCAACCACGAGATGTAACCTGCCGCACCATAAGGGGCATATTCGCCGCAAAAGCGTTCGGCCTGCGCACGGGTGATGTTAGTATAGTTCTCGCCATTAGAGACGTTCTTGCCATTGATGCGCATCGAAGGTTTCCAGCTAATCACCTCGAAGGGAGCACCTTGCGAGCCCGACAGCTCATGCTCGATGGTATAGCTGACGGCATTGATAACCGATAGCATCCCCATCAGCGCCAAGAGCCCGATCGCTATGATGAGCATGGTAAGAAAGGCTCTGACGCGGCTCACCCAGATGGCGGCAAGCGCCAGTCGCACATTTTCGATGTTTCGCGCCCAAGAGCGCCGCAGGAGAGTCGAGTCCATGTTGCAGGTCTAGGTGAACAGATACGTTACTACAAAAATAGGAAAATGTATCCAACCCTAGACGGTGCTACACAGACAGCAGCGCTAAGGGGACGCCTCCGACAACAGGGTGATCTAGCTCTTGCCCGACGCGCGTTGCGTCGGGGATGCTGGCGGCAATACTGTTACCTCACACGTGGCTTGGACGGTGGGGGTACCCTCACTCGTCAAGGTGATCTTAACCGGCGTCGTGGTCTCCTTGAGGGCAGTGACGATGAGCAAATTAGCTTGCATCTTGGTCGCAACAAAGCCTTCGGGCTCTGTCGTGATCGTCACGCGCGAGTCGACATTCGCTGCCGGATTAAACGAGAGTTGGAAGGAGCAGAGTTCGCCCACATGGCGAGCTTCTTTCTCCTTATC
>CALHZE010000054.1 GCA_938040915.1 uncultured Bacteroidia bacterium
CTCAACGGGCGTAGGATGTCCCTGCAAGGGCGAACCATACTTACGGAACGAGGCTAATATTCCCAGCCCGTTGAAATAGCGCCTAGGCGCAACCCTGTCATAAAAGCGAGCCAACACACTATACCACGCCGCCGAAATATGACCATTGGAAAGAAAAAAGACATCTTCCCCTTCGCCCGTCATCGAAAAGCTATCTGCCGTGCGGAGCTTATAAAAATAAAGCGCCACTAAGTAATCCGCAGCACTGAGCGCCCCACCAGGATGCCCACTTTTTGCGCCATGAATCATACGTAACGCATCTCTACGCACCAACCGAGCTTGCTCTTTCAAGAAACCGATATCCGTCTTCATAGTCCCTATTTTGTCAAGCAAAGATACATAAAAAAGCGCCAGAAGGTTACATATAACCAAGCTAGGAAACAAAAAGAGAGCCAAAGAAGACTCGTTCCTTGGCTCTCTTTATCAGGGGACTCTGAGGGGGGATCCCCCCGCGCACGTTTACCGACGCAAGCGTATGTAAAACGTGCACTCTCCCATTTCTACTCCTTCACAATACGCAACGTATGAGCTACCCCATTGTTGGCGTAAAGACGTACCAGATAAACTCCCGTATGCAAGCTCTGCGCTGAGGTCATGATCCGCTCACTCCCTTCTACGTTCAAACCAGAAAGGACACTAACGCCTAACGAATTGAGCACCTCATAACGAGCCACGCCTTGGGTATGCAAGAGGATCAAGTTCTCACGCACGGGCGAGACACAGAGCACCTGTGAGAGCAACTCCTCTTCAATCCCACTAGGATTATCGGGTTTGTTTTCATCGGTTTTCTTAAAGCCGACTTCTACAGCAACATTGCCCGTAATCTTGGGGATGATGTACTCTTTACCCTTACGATCCACATCAATTTTTTCTTCGTTTACCGTGAGGTACTCTAGGTAGTAACTCCGCGCAACGTCGGGGATGATGTTAATCCGCAACTTCCGTCCTTGCAAGAGCGCATCACCATCTCTTAACAGCTCATTCTCAAGCACATTCCCTGCCTCGTCATAGTGCTGGATCTCCACTCGTCCCTCACCACTCTTCGCAAGTGTCAACTTGTAAGAGATTTGCACCACCGTCATAGCCTCAGCTGGGCAGTTGTTCTTATCCGTTACCAAGAGCTTCACAGTGCCACCCTCAGAACTATAAGTGCCTTCCCCTGCTACTCCGTTCCAGTTGTAGGTATAGGGCTTTTCCCCACCCTCGACGATCGGGGTCAACACCACAGGAGAGGTCGTTGCCTTATACTCTGGGTTCATCGTGATTACG
>CALHZE010000055.1 GCA_938040915.1 uncultured Bacteroidia bacterium
GCATTGCCAGCGCCAAACGTCTTTAAGATCACCCCACGCAACGATTTTTCCTCCAAAATAGAAGACACATACGCCTCACTCATACCTGGAAATAGATGGAGCGTAGCAATATGAGTATCAAAGTCTTCGATCAGCGTAAGAGACTGATCGCCCCACGGGGCAATGACACGATCGTTATAAACAATATCAATCCCCGCCTCAGCCAACAGAGGATAATTATAACTGCGAAAAGCGTCAAAACGCGCTGCCCCGAACTTCGTGGTTCGGTTGCCTCGGAAGAGGTGGTGATCAAAAAAGATACTCACCTCTGGGACGCGCGACTCCCCATTACGATGCTCCGCCGCGATCTCAAGCGCTCCGAGTAAATTTTCCTTTCCATCCGTACGGATGGCTCCCAACGGTAACTGCGAGCCCGTAAGAACGACCGCCTTGCGCAAACCTCGTAACATCAGGCTAAGCGCCGAAGCCGTATAGGCCATCGTGTCCGTCCCATGCAAAATGACAAAGCCATCAAAAGCCTCATAATTTTCCTGGATCTCCTTAGCCACACGAAGCCAAAAGGCAGGATCAGCGTCCGAAGAATCTAAAAGCGGGTAAAGAGGGCGCGTTTCCAACCGGAAACCAAATTTCAGCACTTCTGGTACTTCACGCTCTAGTTGCGTAATATTGAAAGGAGCCAACCCACCCGTAAGAGGGTTCTCCTTCATTCCGATAGTGCCCCCCGTATAGAGCACTAATAACGAACGTGATAAATTTGCCAAAACCGTCAGCTGTTACAACGCTTACCGCAACAAAAATAGGAAATTTCTAGTATCCGAGCGCCTCAGTAAGTAAAGAATTAAATATTTTTCTGCCGAATGCGAAGGGCGAAGGCACGACTCGTAAGCAGTAAATGTTCCATCAAAGCACTACGCATCTTTTCATGCTCTACCCACTCCGCCGAACGAGAAAAACAGTAGAGTTCCACCCCAAGTCCGCCATCGACGAGCTCTCTTACGCGCACAAGGTGTGAGGCATTAGCATCAATCCACGGAGAATTGTCAAAGAGATGCTCGACATAACTCCGCCAAAGCGCAAAATTTGTATCTCCTGTCAACTCGCCATAACGTTCCTGCAATGCCCCCCTCTCCTCTTCAGTCAACTGCATAATGGTGGTAACATCAAAAAAAAGCAATAGCTGCATACGCCGTCCTGTACTCGTTGTCATCGAGCGCCAATTCTGAAAAGTCTCCGAAATAAGTGCATAGGTGGGAAAGGTCATCGTACTGCGATCATAAGCCAAGACACGCACCGACCATAACGTGACCTCTATCACTTCGCCATCCACACCACGACTCGGCATTGTGATCCAATCGCCACGACGAATCGCGTCACTATGCCGCATCTGAATCGAAGCCATAAGCCCAAGCAAAGGGTCTTTGAAAACCAATAAGCCGACTGCCGCAAGCGCCCCAACCGCGGTAAGCGCCCCCCACGGTCCCTTACCCAACAAATAACCGACGGCAATAATGCCCCCAATCGTCCAGCAGGCAATCCCCAAAGCTTGAGAGAGAGGTCCCCAAAGCGTCTCCGAACGACTCGAACGCTCCCAAATTCCCACCAAACGACAGCCCCCC
>CALHZE010000056.1 GCA_938040915.1 uncultured Bacteroidia bacterium
TCTTAAAGCAACTTTGACATACGAGCAATTGCGGAATGAGTGGAGAAGTGCTTCTCTTTGTAGAGAACTGCATACAAGTAAAAGGAAAGCGTTATATTTGTAGCGTTTTTGGAAGAGAAAATTGTAACGAGAGAGTTCTAGTTAAAGTGTAGCGATGCAAAATAAGGGAGCAATACGGATACTTGCGATAGCTCTGGCATTGGTTTGTCTGTATCAGTTGTCGTTTACGTGGTTTACCTCACGGGTAGAAAAGCATGCACGCGAATATGCTGCAGCGCGCGTAGCAAACATAACAGATGCTGTAGAGCGGGAGCGGAGTTTCAAACAGAAGGAACATTACTTCTTGGATTCCGTGTCTGGACAGACGGTCTACAACTTCTTCTGGTTGCGTAAGTATACCTATGCAGACTGTAAGGAACGAGAGATTAACCTCGGCTTGGACTTGAAGGGAGGGATGAACGTGATGCTCGAGGTGTCGGTCTACGACGTCCTTCGCGCACTCTCTAACTATAGCGCAGAGCCCGCTTTTGTCGAAGCGCTTAATCGTGCGATGCCGCCCAGTATCGATTTCGTTACGCGTTTCGGACAGGCTTACGCAGAGGTTGCACCCAACGGTAAGTTGGCGAGCATCTTTAGTACGGTTGAGTTACGAGACAAGATCCCGTTTAATGCGACCAACGAACAGGTGTTGGCGATCTTACGCGAAGAGGCGGAAGGGGCTATTTCCAACTCAGAGATCGTAGTTCGTAACCGTATCGACCGTTTTGGTGTGGCGCAACCAATCGTACAGCGTTTGGAACGCTCGGGGCGTATCTTGGTCGAGCTTCCTGGGGTGAAAGACCCAGAGCGTGTCCGCAAGCTCCTTCAGGGGACGGCGAGTCTTCAGTTTTGGGAAACGTATGAGAATCGTGAGGTGTATGGTGCGCTCCTCGCAGTAAATAACCGTTTGGCTGAGTTTCAGGATGTGAAAGCGTCTTCGCAGGCAGATAGCACCATCAAACCGCAACAGTCGCAACCTGCGCAGCTGAACGAAGCCGCAGAGCAGACGAATGAGAAGAAAGATTCGGTAGCGGCAACTGCGACCGAATCGGCGTCGAAACAAGACTCTACAAGCAAGGATCTGTTGGCGCAATTGGAAAAGAATAAGCAGACGGCAGATAGCGCAAGTGCGCAAACATTTGATCGTGCTGAGTTCGCAAAGCGTAATCCGCTCTTTGCGCTCCTTACCCCCTCGATGACACAGAATGGGGAGTTATTTAATGGTCCGGTGGTCGGGTTGGCGCATTATCGTGATACGGGGGCTATCAACCAGATGCTATTAGACCCGCGTGTACACAGCTTGTTGCCGCGAGACTTGCGTCTGCTTTGGACGGTAAAGCCCGTGTCGTGGGAAAAGAGTGGGAATATCTTCCAACTGGTGGCGATTAAGGTTACCGGTCGTGATGGTCAACCTAAGCTCGACGGAGGTGCTATTGCCGGTGCACGTTCTGAGTTTGCTAGTCAGCGTGGGGGCGAAAGTGAAGTCGTGATGTGGATGAACCCAGAAGGAGCGAAGGTCTGGGCGCGTATGACGGCAGATAATATCAACAAGAGTATCGCGATTGTACTTGACGACTATGTGTATTCGTTCCCGACGGTCAATACGGAAATTAAGGGGGGGCGTTCGTCAATTACCGGTGGCTTTACGATTAAGGAAGCAAAAGACCTTGTGAACGTCTTGCAGTCAGGTAAGTTGCCGGCGCCGGCTCACATCATTCAGGAAGAGATTGTCGGACCTTCGTTGGGACAGAAAGCGATTGACTCGGGGGTTACCTCGTTCCTCTTGAGCTTGTTGGTTATTCTGCTCTTTATGGTGTTTTACTATAGTCATCGTGGGGGGCTTATTGCTAACTTCGCGCTCTTGTGTAACCTCTTCTTCATCATGGGGGTTTTGGCGTCATTCCAAGCAACGCTCACCTTGCCAGGGATTGCGGGGATTGTCTTGACGCTGGGTATGGCGGTCGATGCCAATGTGCTTATCTTCGAACGTATCAAGGAAGAGCGACTTAAGGGTAAGGGCTTGAGTACGGCGGTGGATGACGGTTTCAAGAACGCTCTCTCTGCGATTATTGACGGTAACGTGACGACGTTATTGACGGGGATTATCTTAGGGGTATTTGGTTCGGGACCTGTGCGTGGTTTTGCAACGACGTTGGTGATCGGTATCTTAACCTCTATGTTTACGGCAATCTTTATTACCCGTCTTGTCATATTGATGTTCCTTAAGCATAAGTGGAAGTTGACTTTTACTGTGCCTTGGACGCGTAACTTCCTGCAAAATACCAATGTGAACTTCGTTAAGGCGCGTAAGGTGACCTATGTTATCTCCGGAGCGCTTGCGGTGGTGATCTGTATTTCTTTGGCTGTGCGCGGTTTTGATGCGGGTATCGACTTCGTCGGGGGACGTACTTATGAGTTGCAGTTTAAGCAACCAGTGTCTACGGAAGATGTGGCTAACCATTTGGGAAAAGTGCTCAATGAGCGTCCACAAGTAAAGGTCTTTGGCGAATCCAACCAAGTGAAGATCACGACCAAGTATAAGATTCAGGACGATGACCCAGCGGTCGATGCCGAGGTTGACTCGTTGGTTTACGTCGGCTTGAAGCCTATGTTGGGGGCGAGTGTTTCGCAACGCGAATTCTTGGAAGATTACAAGTTGAGTAGCACCAAGGTCGGTCCGACAATTGCTTTGGATATTCGTCGTGAGGCGGTCGTAGCTGTGATCTTAGCGCTTATCGCGATCTTCTTGTACATCATGATTCGATTCAAGAACTGGCGTTACAGTGCAGGAGCTGTGATTGGTTTGGCACACGATACGCTAATGGTGATCGGGGTCTACACACTCTTGTGGGGAATTGTTCCTTTCACTTTGGAAATTGACCAAGCCTTCATCGCCGCAGTGTTGACTATTATTGGTTACTCTATCAACGATACGGTGGTCATTTTTGACCGTATCCGTGAGTATGTGGGGTTGTATCCGAATCGTAAACTAGAGGATACGTTTAATCACGCCATCAATGATACCCTCAGTCGTACTTTTGCAACCTCGTTGAGTACGTTGATTGTCTTGATCCCGATGGTGTTGTTTGCAGGAGATAGTATCCGCGGCTTAGTCTTTATCTTGTCTATTGGGGTGATTATTGGGACGTATTCCTCTGTATTCGTCGCTTCGCCGTTGGCTTATGATTTCGGTAAGCGTCGTCGTGAACGGATGCAGGCAGAAGCTGAGCAGAAGAAGCTTAAGAAGTAGTGTAGTGGGTTGATTTTATTTCGAGGCGCTCCGGACGTTAGGTCACGGGGCGCTTCGTTCGTTTATAGGAAGGGTTGTGGAAATGAAGACAGGGGGCGTATATTCTGTGGGGGAGGGATACCTATTGTCGATAGGAAAATGCGTAGAGGAGGAAAGGGATG
>CALHZE010000057.1 GCA_938040915.1 uncultured Bacteroidia bacterium
CGTCATGATGTCTTTGCAAAATGGGTCGGAGAGAAATATCCGGAAACGTATGACCGCTCCCTCGATCCGCAGCTCGTTTATTCGGGGCGAGTGGGGCTAACCGACCCAGTGGCGGGGACCCCACTCAACGCAGGTAAGTTAGTATTGAGCCCGACGCGGACCTATGCGCCCATTCTGCGGGCATTATTAAGTGAGTGGGATGTGGGGCGCATACACGGTATGATACACTGTTCGGGGGGCGCGCAAACGAAAGTCTTAAATTTTATCAGGAATTTGCGTGTCGTAAAAGATCATCTCTTTGATACGCCGCCGCTTTTTGAGCTCATTCAGCGAGAGTCACAGACACCATGGGAAGAGATGTATCAAGTCTTCAACATGGGACACCGTCTCGAGCTCTACGTCGCGCCAGAGGATGCCGCGCATCTGATCGGACTCGCGCGTTCGTTTGGAGTGGAAGCGCAGCAGATCGGGTATTGTGAGGCGGCGTCAAAGGCAGAGGTAGAGATCCGTTCCCCATACGGGAGGTTTGTCTATTAGTCTGAATGTCGGGGTGTCTTTCGCACGCAGTGTCTTTATGCGGGCAGGGTGACCGACAAACGCAGGGAATTTTGATACACGATACTCCCCTACTGGGCTAGAGTACAATAAAGGGATAGATTTTTTTTCGAGTAAATCGAGCCTCAGTTGTTGGTTTATTTAGATAAAAGGGTTACCTTTGCGACGCTAAATAGAAAGAGTGAGCCCATCGAGTGATATTTACGTAACCAAGCATTTGCAGACGTGAATACTTCATTTTCTGAAACCGAAAACGTTACGCTTATAGAGAGCGTACGCGGTGGGAGTGTAGACGCTGCCGAGCGTCTCTTCTCAAAGTACCAGACAAGACTCTATCACTACATCTTTGCCTCGGTGAAGGATGATGCTGTGGCACACGATCTTCTTCAAGACGCAATGATGAAGGCTTTTGTCTCAATCAAGCGTGGGCAGTATCACGAAGATGGTCGTTTCGAACCATGGTTGATTCGCATAGCGCGGAATGTGTTGATGGATCATTATCGCGATCGAAAGCGCTTTCATCAAGTTCATTCAGATCGAGAGGTCTCTATGCTCCCCGATACATTTGCCGGTAGCGTGACTCCTGATGCAGATATTATCACTTCGCAGGAACGCTCGCAGGTTCGGACACTCATTCAAGAGTTGCCAGAGTCGCAGTGCGAAGTGGTGATCCTTCGTCATTTTTTAGGCTTGACATTTCAGGAGATAGCGACGCACACAGGGGTAAGCATCAATACGGCGCTGGGACGGATGCGCTACGCGCTGATCAATCTGCGTAAGATAGCCTCTGAACAGCAGATGTTTGACTATTCGCACGCCTAAGAAGCAAAGGTCGTTGGAAAAGCTAAGACATAGAGGTCGTCTATGTCTTGGCTTTTTGTGGGTTACAGGGGGGCTACTCTCTCTACAGAACGACTATTCGCTTGATTGGGAAATCTACAGGGCACGCCCATATATATTTCCATTGGTGTGTGTAATAGTCTCAAGGTTGCGCGGGGAGCTCTCTTGGGTTGTTTTGAAGAAAATGCGGTCGAGTTTCGTAAATGCCTAGACATCTGTGAAAAATGTACTACCTTTGTGCGTTGAACATTGAGGCTGTTGCCAACGCATTAGACAAAAGGTTAATACTATGACAAAGGCTGACGTAGTGAACGAAATCGCGCGTAAAACTGGAATCGAGCGGCATATCGTGCTCCGCTGTGTGGAAGGTTTCATGGAGTCTGTATCTGCTTCCCTAGAAGGAGGGGAAAGTGTCTTTCTACGTGGCTTTGGTTCTTTTATTATCAAGGAACGTGCCGAAAAGATAGCGCGCAACATATCTAAAGATTGTGCGATTGTCGTTCCTGCGCACAAAATCCCTGCTTTCAAGCCCTCGAAAAGTCTTGTAGGGAGCATCGGAGGCACACCGCTCTCTGAAGGAGAGGAAGAATAAGAAGGTGTAAATTTCCCCAGCCCGCGAGGTCGCTGGGATATGCTCGATTTTATTTTTGTATCACCTATAACAACGGAGGACTTCAGAGATGCCGAGTGGTAAGAAGCGTAAGCGCCATAAGATGTCGACTCATAAGCGGAAGAAGAGATTACGCAAGAATCGTCATAAAAAGAACAAGTAGGGCTTGCCCCTTGAGAAACGGAGGTTGTTTTAGAGCTTCCGTTTTTTTTTGTTCGGTAATGACAGGAGAGGCGTGTGGTTAAGTCGTTCGTATTTCTTATATTTGCGTGGAAAAGTAAGTATGCTGATGAAAAACGTTGCTGTAGTCTTAGCGGGAGCTGGAAAGCTGGATGGTAATGACCTGCACGAGGCAGTTCTTCTGCTTGCGGAGCTCGCGAAGCATGGTGCTCGTTATCAATGCTTTGCGCCAAATATGTTGCAACACGAAGTCGTTAATCACTACACCTCTCAACCGCAGTATGAGCAACGGAACGTGCTCTACGAGGCGGCGCGTATCGCGCGCGGAGATGTGAAACCCCTAGAGGAGCTCAAAGCTACAGACTTTGACGGTCTTTGTTTCCCAGGTGGTTTCGGTGTCGCGAAAAACTTGTGTACGTTTGCCTTTGCTGGGGCGAACTATACGGTGTTGCCCGAGGTAGAGCGTGTGCTTCACGAATTTTATGATGCGAAGAAACCCATTGCGGCGCTTT
>CALHZE010000058.1 GCA_938040915.1 uncultured Bacteroidia bacterium
GACGCGTCTCCGCAAGACAGAGCAAGCAGTAGAGTTGCTCCAGTCGATCTCGCAAGAAATGGCAGGGGCAAAGTGGCTTAGCACGCAGGAAATCGGTTATGCGATGCTCGCAGTATCTCAGTTTGCCAAGGAGTCGAAAGTAGCCTCTGACGGCGTACATGGCGAAGTGACTTGTCGTAATCAGACGACGAAGTTGGCGACAGAGCTCCCCTCGGCGACAGCTTCCTATCGTTTGGATGGCAGTCTTGCCGACGTAACCTTTAAGAACGAGAGCAAGGGGGCAGTCTTTGTGACGGTGACCACGGTGGGTGTACCTTACTCTAGCGAAGTGGCGGCAACGTCAAACAACCTAGAGTGTGGCGTGACTTATCTCTCGCTCAATGGGAATAGCCTTGACCCGAGCACCATGACCCAAGGGCAGGAGTTTGTGGCGCGTGTTACGGTGCGTAATATGGGGTATAAGGGCGATTTGAGTCAGTTGGCGTTGACTTATGCTGCTCCCTCGGGTTGGGAGTTGCGTAACACGCGTATGGAGGGTGATTCGAATTTTGAAAGCTCTGAGTCGACCTATCAAGACTTCCGCGATGACCGCGTCTTTACGTACTTTGACCTTGAGGCGGGTCACTCCAAAACTTTCTACTTTGTGGTGAACGCTTCGTATCGCGGCTCGTTCCAGTTGCCGCCTACCTCTTGTCAAGCGATGTATGATGGTGAGGTGAGTGCGTCGACGGCTGGTGGACGCGTGCAGGTAGTAAGATAGACCCTTAATAGGATAGGAATCCTGCTATATAGTGTGGGGGTGCGTAGTCTTCGGGCTGCGCACCCTTTTTTAGGGGGGAAAAAAAGTATTTTTCGGACGTAGCATGCGAGGTTATGATCTCCCCGCTTGCTGTCCCTTTCTTGTCGAAGAAAGGGTCTTTTTGGTAGTCCCCTTAGAAAGTGTTACTTTTGCTAGCTGAAAGTTTGTAATGTCACAAGGAGTGTGCACGTTGGAAATAACCTTGCAAGAGGTGTGGGGTGGGGGTTTTCGTATAGAGAACCGTCATCTTTCTGCTGACTTCTTTGCAGGGAGTGCTTATTTCGGTGCACGAGATCTGGACGCAACCCTCAATCTAGAGGCTCGCTATATGGGCTCGCAAGGAGGAGAGGGGACATACAACTTTACCATTTCGTTGGTCGGGGCTGGCACTTTTGAGTGTACGCGGTGTTTGGGTGACGTCAGAATTCCCCTCTCTTATGAGGGGAAGCTTGAGGTGCGTGCCACGAACGATGGGGAAGAGTCTTTTGATGACGAACCGTGGACGATACTCACCTCGCGCGAGGTGTTAGATTTGGGAGACTACCTCCGCGAATCGCTCTACCTTTCTTTTCCTATGGGGGTGGTTCATGGTGATTTTGGGACGTCTGTTGTGGGGTGTGATCCCGAAATGGTGCGTTATTTGTTGCAAGAGGAAAAAGGCGTAAGCCTAGGTCATATATGTGGCGAAGAGCTTTCAAAGCTAAGTCGAGATCTTGCGCCGCAGAAAAAGAAAGAATAAGGAGGAATAGAAATATGGCACATCCGAAATCAAAAATCTCCAAGCAACGTCGTGATAAGCGTCGTTCGCATGATGCTATCGTGGGTGCGACGTTGTGTACCTGCTCACATTGCGGAGCGATGATAGAGCGCCATCGCGTATGCCCAGAGTGTGGCTATTATCGTGGTCAGCAGCTCATTGCGAAGTCGGAAGAGTAACGCTTAGGTATAACCAACCCGAGATCGTAAGATGCGTATAGGTGTAGATGCCATGGGCGGAGACTATGCGCCTAAAGCGGTAGTGGAGGGTGTATTACAGTCTCGCGAGTGGGTCTCAGATGATATCAAGTTGGTGCTCTTTGGCGATAAAGAGCTGCTTGAGGGGGAGTTCTCAAAACTGGGAACGGATGCTAGTGCGTATGAAATAGTGCATTGCTCGGAGGTGATCACGATGAACGATCACCCCGTGAGTGGTATCACGCGCAAACCCGATTCGAGCATTAGTGTCGGCTTTCGAGCTCTCGCGGCGGGGGAGATTGACGGTTTCGCCAGTGCGGGGAATACGGGTGCTATGATGGCGGGCACGATGACCTATATTAAGACCGTCCCCGGACTTGCTCGCCCTGCGATCGCGGCCTATATCCCCGTCAGTGAAACGGAGTTTAACTTGGTACTTGACGCGGGTCTCAACTCAGATTGTAAGCCGGAAGTCTTGGTACAGTACGGTGTTTTGGGGGCGCTCTACTCTCAATATATCT
>CALHZE010000059.1 GCA_938040915.1 uncultured Bacteroidia bacterium
ACCCCCTGACTCGCAATCTCCGCGATGTCGTCGACGATTTGCAATGGCTCGTGTTGCACGGTGGCGATCTCTAGCTCCTCCATGCCGGTGCTCTTGGTGATGATGCGATGGACACGATACTCGGCGCGACTCCCTTCGCTAACCTCAAGCTTGTCCCACGATATCTGGTTCTTATTCCCTCGGGTAGAGATACGGGCAATAATACTATTAGACTTTTGAGAACGATCGACCTCCTCGTCACACTCATCCATAGCAACAATCGAGTAGAAACGCTTGCGACCCTGTATCTGATCAGGGTTGACCGAGTCGATCAGTTCGCGCGTGTTCGGGTCTGTAAAACGCAAGATATCGATAGACTCTAGCTGCCCCTCCCCTTCGTCAAAGACGTTTTGGCGCACAAGACGGAAGTAAGCAGGATCGGTATTGAGTTTCATCTTAAGCGTCAAGCGGTTATGGCGTGGCGCACTCACAATAGAGTCTAAGAGGATCGAGGCCGGTATATACTGCTTCCGCGTTTCCACCTTCAAGAGGTTCGAGCGCGTGACTTGTTTCGTCCCCTTCTGACGCGCCTCAAGGAAGATAAACCATGTCTTGTCTTGCCCCGAGGGGAACTCGTGCTCCCACTGCGCCCCCGGAAGGGTCACAAACTCTGGGATGCTCGTCCACGTCTGGCTATCACCAGCCCGCACGACATAGTTCTCAATATCGTTATTCCACCCCACGTATGGCGTCCACGTCATGCGGATTAAGTTACGACACGGGACGTACTCCACCTTGAGAAAAATCGTCGCGTGCGGATCGGTCAACTTGCTCGGTTTGGTCTCATCAGGCCCTTTACTTGCCATGACATAACGCACAATACCTTGACGCGCATCAGCCTCGTCGTCAGTCCAACTAAACTGTGAGGGAGGCAAATCTGCCACGGGCTTCCAAATCCAGTTGCCATTCTCCAACACCCCGCGATAAACGATATAACCCACAGGCTCTGGGTTGTTGGGGCTCAGAGCAGGCGCTGCCCACGAAAGGGTCGTGCGCCCCGTGTTGGGCTCGACGGTCAAAAGAGAGACTTCGGGCGGGAGGGGCTGGTCAGTCCAGTGCTGGTTACCGCCCCCTCCCCCACTGCCCTGCGCCCAAGCACGACCGAAAGCGAAAAGGGTAAAAAAGAGGAGGCTCACAAGCACCAGCCCGTGAGCGTGAGGGAAGCGTAACATCAAAACCTTGTTCATTGACCGTCGTTTATCTGCCGAGTTACATTGTTAGAAAAACGCGACTCTAGCTCGGATGTTGCCTCGAGGAGGGCACAAGCCACCCCCCTCCGAGGCTATGGGAGCGTGTCGAGCGGTTCGCCCCCCGCGATACTCCACACGAAGTTAGTAAAAAAGAGCTTCTTCTGCGCAACGCGCCAAATCTGCTCGGGTGTTATGGTCCGGATCGTGTCAATTTTAATCCGCATACGCGCCGAAGCATCGACCTCTTCTAAGCGCGCATCAGTCAAGACCCGAGCGGCTTGGAGGGTATTGTCCAACTGCTCCATAAGACTGACCAAAAGCTCCGTACGCAACCCATCAACCTCCTCTTGCGAGGGTGGCTCGGCTTGCAAGCGCTCAAACTCATGACGGATTTCCTTGAGCGCCTCACGCGCATACGCCTTACCCACCGTGGTCTGAATCGAGACAAAGCTCACCGCTTGTCGCTCCGCGAGTCGGAGTCGCACCCCATACGTATACCCCTTATCTTCTCTCAGATTTAACATCAAGCGGCTACGGAAAACCCC
>CALHZE010000060.1 GCA_938040915.1 uncultured Bacteroidia bacterium
CATACTGTCCTCTTAGAAGAGCCAGTTTAATGACGGCAACAGCCTCCGCATAGTTTTCATCTAAAGTAGTCGTATCGGTTCTATTTTTCATCATTGATTCAGTTCATCAGTGCGGGCGCTAAAAGCGGTTCGTTGGTGAGGGGGATGGAGTGGGTGACCATGAGCGTGTCGTAAGCAGATACACTAGCGATAAGAGAGGGCTGCACGTTGTGCCGAGTTGCGGGCGAAAGGTCGCTACGCCCCTACAAAAGACTGGGATACGGTATTTTTGAGACATTCTCCTAAAAGTATCCACGTATCCACCCAAGTGTGTGGGGGGGCAGCGCTAACGACAAATCCGTCCCTCTTTAGGACGAAAACACCTCGAAGCGACAAGCGCCTCGAGGTGTTACATTCATTCTCAAGAGGGGTGCTAGAAACACACCCGTGTCTTACTGCCCCTGCCCGAGCTCCTCGAGACGCTTTACCGTAGCATCATACTTTGCCTGCATACCGTCTTCCATACGGAAGCGGAAGTAGAGCTGACGCAACAGGTCTAACGCCGCGTCATGGTCGTTCTTGGCCGCCGTGAGCTCTTCGAGTACAGAGATACTTACGTGCAACTCCTTATTAGCCTCTTCCATCAAGCGATCATAGTCGGCATCCTTACCACGGGGGAGGTTAACTGCCTCGGTCTGCAAGTTAGCAGCACGATTGTAGTGTAAGATAGCCACATTGTAGAGCATATCATACCAATCGGGCTTGAGGGCAATCGCCTTGCGGTAGTACTTTTCGGCCGCCTCTACATCCCCAAGCTTCTCGTAGACATTCCCCAAGATACCATTAAGGAATGGGTTGTTGGGGTCTTCGGCAAGCGCAGACTCTACGTACTTGATCACCTCCTTGGGGTCGCGTCCTTGGCGGATCGTGTTGTCGATGAGGCTGAGCATGATACACTTCTGGTTCGGGTACTTTGACAACCCCTCTTTCAACACCTCATAAGCCTTAGGGAGCAAAAGGCTGTCTTGCAACGCCACGTCGGCAAGAAGACACAAAACCTCGCCGTTCATCGTATAGCCCAAAGCGATCGACTTGCTGTAGCTATCAAATGCTGCGTTATACTCCTTGTTGGCGGCTTGCGAAAAACCGAGGCAATAGTTGAGCGTAGAGTCTAAGACGAACTTCTTGCCTGTAGCAAGCGGATCGATCGCGATAGCCCCCTTGAAGTCACTCACGGCCGCCGGATAATCGGTCTGCTTGTAAGCATTGAGTCCCGAGTTGACGTATGCATTACGCAACTGGATGAGCGACTCGGTCACGGCGTTTTCCTTCTTCTTCTGTGGGTCGAGCTCGATCGCCTTGTTGTAAGCGGCAAAAGCGAGCCCGAGGGGGTTCTCTACGAGGGGGTTCTTTACCTTGAAAAAGGCATACTTGCCATCGGCGTAATAGTAATCGACACGCTCGGTCTCAAGGACGTGATATGTCTTTTCGTCGATTTGTTCGTCGCGTTCACCTTGGGCTCGCCCCATCAGGAGGGCAAAGGTCGCTTGATCCATCCCAAAGGTCAGATTCCCTTGATAGGCATTGAAGATCTTGACCATGAGCTCGCCGCGATCCATCCACGTTCCGAGCTTCTGCGCCTTCTTTTCGTTAGCGATACTCTCGTTGCTTTTTTCGAGCTTTTTCTCTAGGGAACGGTAATCTACAAGCCCTTGGGCGAAAAGGTTCGCCACAGAGAGCCACGCTACAGCCAAAAGGGTTAAAAGTTTGCGCATTATACTGTATTATCGTTGAATTCCTTCCTATCTGAAGGGTGCACAAAGGTAAAAAATCTATTCTATTGGAGTGGTCGTTTCCTCACTATTTTCCATCCCCTCGCCTTCGGTAACTTCCATGTTTTCGTCCTCCTCTTCGGGGGCAACGGGCGAGATAGAGGCGATGGCGTCGCCCTTCTGGAGTGTCACACAGTGCACGCCTTTGGTGTTTCGCGCCGCGACCTTGGTTTGCGAAACAGGGAAACGAAGGATGACGCCATTACGGGTCGAGATCATCAGATGGTCTTCGTCAGAAACGAGGCTGAGGCTCACGAGCTCGCCAGCTTTTTCGGCATTGATGGTCTTTACCCCCACGCCACCGCGGTGAGTGCGACGATAGTCCTCGACCTCCGAACGCTTGCAATATCCGTCGTCAGAGATGACCAGCAGCTTTTGCTCAGTCTCTTTGGGCACGGCAACCATCCCCACAAGGCGATCGTCGTCGGCGAGGCGCATCCCGATGACCCCCATGGCTTTACGTGCGACAGGGCGGATGTCAGACTCGTGGAAACGAATCGCCATCCCCTGTCGCGATGCCAACATCAGGTCGCTATCGCCGTCGGTGAGCACCACGTCGAGGAGTTGGTCAGACTCGCGCACCACGACCGCGATCAAGCCGCGGGTTCGAGCATTGGCATACTCTGACAAGAGGGTCTTTTTGACAATCCCCTCGCGGGTGCAAAGGACGATGTAGTGCGAACGCGTATACGCCTCATTGTTCAACTCACGCACGTTGATAATGGCGCGCACGCGGTCGCCTTGGTCGATGGCGATGAGGTTTTGCAGGGCGCGTCCCTTGGTGTTTTTGCCCCCCTCGGGGATGTCATAGACCTTGAGCTGGTAACACAAGCCTCGCTCGGTAAAGATGAGCAAGGTGTTGTGCATGGTGGTCGTGTAGAGGTGCTCGATAAAGTCTTCGTCGCGTGTCTGCGTGCTTCTTACGCCGCGTCCGCCGCGATGTTGCGAGCGGTATTCGGTGAGGTTGGTGCGGTTGATATAACCGAGGTGGGAGAAGGTGATCACCACGTCGTCGTCGGCATAGAAATCTTCGGGTACAAACTCGCCACTATCGGGGACGATCTCCGTACGTCGCGGCTCCGGGAAGCGTGCTTTTAACTCCAAGAGCTCGCTCTTCATAACCTCGCGCTGCATCGCTTCGTCGGCAAGGAGCTTGGTGAGGTAATCGATCTTGGCTTGCAGTTCGTTCCGCTCGCTGATCAGCTTCTCGCGCTCGAGACCGGTCAAAGCACGCAAACGCATATCGACGATGGCTTGGGCTTGAATCTCAGAGAGGTCGAAAGCGGTCATGAGGTTCTGCACAGCCTCGGCGGTCTCTTGTGAGGCGCGGATAATGCGAATCACCTCGTCGATGTGGTCAAGGGCAATGATCAAGCCCTCGAGAATGTGAATCCGCTCCTGTGCCTTACGTAGCTCGAAGCGTGAGCGGCGAAGGATGACCTCGTGTCGGTGCTCAACGAAGTTGGCAATGAGCTCCTTGAGATTGAGGAGCATGGGGCGTCCCTTCACCAGCACGATGTTGTTTACAGCAAAGACCTTTTGAAGGTCTGAGTGACGATAGAGGTGGTTGAGGACGACCTGGGGGACGGCTTCCTTCTTGAGGATAATCACGATCCGCATCCCGTTCTTGCCCGACTCGTCGTTGATATAGCTGATGCCCTCGATCTGCTTGTCGTTGACAAGGGCGGCGATCTTGGCGATCATTTCCGCCTTGTTAACCATGTAAGGGATCTCGGTCACGATAATGCTCACGCGCCCGTTTTCCTTGGTTTCGAAGTCACACCGTGCACGCATCATAATGCGCCCCTTGCCGGTTGCAAAAGCCTCCTTGATGCCTGATGTGCCATAGATGATCCCTCCCGTTGGGAAGTCGGGTCCCTTGATGTGGGTCATCAGCTCTTCGACCGAGAGGGTTGGTTTGTCTATGTAGGCACAGACGGCGTCGACAGTCTCGCCGAGGTGGTGGGGGGGCATCAAGGTTGCCATCCCTACGGCAATCCCTGCAGTGCCGTTGACCAACAAAAGCGGCACGCGAGTAGGAAGGACGGTGGGTTCTTTAAACGACTCGTCGAAGTTAGGGACAAAGTCGACGGTATCTTTCTCAAGGTCTTTGAGTACGTCGTCGGTAATTACCTCGAGTTTCGACTCGGTGTAACGCATTGCCGCCGGTCCGTCGCCGTCAATCGACCCGAAGTTCCCCTGTCCTAAGACGAGGGGGTAACGGAGCGACCACCACTGTGCCATACGCACCATAGTGTCATAGACCGAGGCGTC
>CALHZE010000061.1 GCA_938040915.1 uncultured Bacteroidia bacterium
AGTTTACGAGCGACGACTTCCGTGAGGGGCTTACGGTGATCGTGTCGGTCAAGATCGCCGAACCTCAGTTTGAGGGGCAGACCAAGACAAAGCTCGGAAATCCGGAGGTGACGGCCGCGGTGAGTCAAGCCGTTTCCGAAGCATTGACGCAATATCTTGAAGAGAACCCTCGGGATGCGAAAATGATAGTCGATCGCATCGTGCTGTCTGCAGCGGGGCGTATTGCGGCGCGAAAGGCGCGCGACATGAGTAACCGCAAGACGGTGCTCAGTGGTGCTGGGCTACCCGGTAAGCTGGCCGATTGTGCAGATCGTGACCCACTACATACAGAGCTCTTCCTTGTCGAAGGGGACTCGGCAGGGGGAAATGCAAAGCAGTGTAGAGACTCCAAATTCCAAGCTATTCTGCCGTTGCGGGGGAAAATCCTCAATGTGCAGAAGATGCAGGGGATTCACGCCTCTAAGAATGAGGAAATCGGCAATATCTATGCAGCGCTGGGGGTTAAGTATGCGATGAACCCTGATGGCTCGTTTAGTGACCAGATTGACCTTTCTGGGTTGCGCTATAACAAGGTTATCATAATGACCGATGCCGATGTCGACGGGAGTCACATTGCGACGCTCATCCTCACTTTCTTTCACAAGAATATGAAGGAGTTGATTCTCAACGGTCACGTCTACATTGCAACGCCGCCGCTCTATTTGGTACGCCGTGGCAAGAAAATGCAGCGATATTGTTGGACAGAGCAGCAGCGTCTCCAAGCTATTGAGGAGTTCGCCGCTGATGGGAAGGAGCAGAGCGTCATGGTGCAGCGCTACAAAGGTCTTGGTGAAATGAACATTGACCAGCTCTGGGACACGACAATGGATCCCGAGAAGCGCCTCCTGCGTCAAGTGATGATCAGCGACCTAGAGTCTACTGCGGGGGTTTTTGACATGTTGATGGGCGATGAGGTCGCACCTCGCCGCCAATTCATCGAAGAGAACGCTCGTTACGCGAATATTGACGCCTAGGAAGGTTATTCGACATCTAAGGGGGATAATACCGCACATTTACCTCATTTGAAGGACGCAACGCGATGCGTCCTTTTTTGTGCCCTCGTGATCTTCCTCTTGCCCGTACATCGCGCCCGCCTTCCGCGTAGGACTTGCCCGCAACGCGCTTTGTCGCCAGATAACCTATCGCGCTTGTCCTCACAAGCGCATGGGGAATCAGAAGGTCGGGTTGCGGGATGAGAAACCGATTGACACACGCCCCTATTTTACAATAGCGGATAGCCCACTGAGCGGGCTATCTTGTTGAGTGAGCGGGTTATGTCGGCGCGCATCGGGATGCCTTGTTGTAACCGTTGTGTACGCAGTAATTGCTCCGCCGTACCTGGGATTCGAACCCCTGGCGTGCCTTCTCGCCCAGGGGCGTTACGGAAGGTATCAATCCACAGATCGACTGCTGCGCGAAACTCTGCCGCAGGACGAAAAGCGTCGATCCGTAATGCACCGAAAAAGTGTCCTACGCCTTTTCCCACAGGGGCTGTCAGTATCGGCAAGTAGGCAAAAGGCGGGGGCACAAAGGGACCGAAATTTGCCCCACTGAAGAGGGCGCTGAAGATGTCGACGAGCGCCCCGATGCAGAAACCCTTGTGTCCACCGTGCTCGGCATTTCCACCGAGAGGCAACATCGCCCCGCCGCGTTGTAGCGTGCTCGCATCGCGCGTCGGGTTGCCCATAACGTCTTGCACGAGATAGGTGGGGAGGGGGTGTGACATGCGCTCGAGTTTGCCTTGTGAAAAAGGCACGGTGGAGAAATCGAATACGAGAGGCGGATGCTTTTGAGTGGGAATGGATACGGAAATGGGGTTGGTGCCCAGCATACGGGTCGTGCCATTGGTGGGTGCCACGAGGGGTTCAGAGTTGGTCATGGCGATCCCGACCATGCCTTTTTCAATCGCTAACATGCTGTAGTAAGAGGCCACCCCAAAGTGATTACTACCGCGCACGGCAACCCACCCCGTTCCAGCCGTTGACGCCTTTTCGATCGCGAGCTCCATCCCTCGTTTGGCGGCTAGAGGACCGAGTGCCGAATCTGCCTCTAGGGTTGCCGTCGAGGGGGTTTGATAGACAATCCGCATGTCGGGCTTGAGGTGGATGCGCCCACTCCGAATCAATTCGTAATAGCGCTCGGCATAAACCAATCCGTAAGCATCAAGCCCCAATAGTTCACCCTCTATGAGCGATTGAGCAACCGTTTGAGCATCGCTGAGACTGCAACCGAGGGCAGCGAAAAGCCCTGTCAGGTATTCTAAAAGGTACGAAACCGTCAACATTCCTCGTTGGGTGTGAAAAAACTGTTGACAAAGATAGGGATTTGCGAGTGAAGCCCAACGAGTGCGATTTTTCTGCTATGCCCCAGTGCGTGGGGGCATTATTTCCTATCTTTGCAGAGAATTAACTACTCATATACGAAGGCCATGAAATTTGAGGTGCAAATCAATGTAATGCCACAGCGCGCACTCTTAGATCCGCAAGGAAAGGCTGTCTTAGGGACGATCCACCAACTCGGTTATTCTTCGGTTGCCGATGTTAGGATGGGAAAGCACATCGTGATGGAAATCGAGGCTGAAAGCGAGGGGCGGGCGAGTCAGATCGCAGGCGAGTTGTGCTCTAAACTGCTCTCTAATCCCGTCATGGAGAGCTTCGAATATAGCGTAGAGGCTGTAAAATAGCACGTCGCTGGAGGGAGAGGATGACCGTCGAGGAGTGTCTGCGCGAGGGGCGTGTGGATATCCGCGAGTTGGTAACGGCAAAGAACCCGAAGCTGGGGAGGCGTTTACCCCGTTTTCTTTATCGCTATCTGGAACGAATACTTCACCTTTCAGAGGTCAATGCCACAATCAGAGCGGGGCGAGGGCTCTCAGGGCAGGCATTTGCCCGCCACATTCTCGAGGAGTTTGGCGTGACTTACCACCTCAGAGGTCTGGAGGGACTTCCGGCGGATAGTCGTTATCTTTTTGCCTCTAACCACCCACTCGGGGGGCTCGATGGTGTCGTCTTGATTGATGCTATCGGGCGAGCCTTCGGGCAGGTTTACTTCCCTGTCAATGACCTGTTGCTTGTCTTACCACAGTTTCGAGATATCTTCTTGCCGGTGAATAAGCACGGGAGTCTTTCGCAGCAGGCGGCGGAGCGTCTCAATGCTGCTTATGCTTCGGGGGCACAAATCCTATATTTTCCTGCGGGGCTTTGCTCTCGCCGCTCGCGACACGGGATACGCGACTTGGAGTGGAAACCTAATTTTGTAGGGAAAGCCCTAGAGTATAACCGGAGTGTGGTGCCAATTTACTTCGGGGGGCGAAATTCCAATTTCTTTTACAACCTAGCGTGGTTGCGTAAACACCTCGGCATTCGGGCGAATATAGAGATGCTCTATCTTGTTGACGAGATGTATCGGCAGCGCGGGGCGCGATTGGAGTTGAGGCTGGGA
>CALHZE010000062.1 GCA_938040915.1 uncultured Bacteroidia bacterium
CTAAATACCGGAGGATGTGTCAAAATACAACACAACTAATTTTACAGACATAACGAGGCATATTCGTTACCCAAACATCCATTGATAATCAATAGGTTTCGGTTCGGGCGCTGCATGCAACGCCCCTACAGACCCCGCCCACTCACTTGTCGTCCGTGTAGGATCGCTCGTCGCCCGCATGGGTCGTCCGCCCTTAGGACCCCTTAGCGCCGCCCGAGTAGGATCGCTCGTCGCCCGCACGGGCCGTCCGCCCTTAGGACCCCTTAGCGCCGCCCGCTTATGACTACTAGGAGACGACCATCTCGCGCCGCAGACGCGCCATCGGAATATTGAGCTGCTCCCGATATTTGGCAACCGTGCGACGCGCAAGGGTAAAACCTTGGGCGCGCAGCGCCTCCACGATCTGGTCGTCGGTCAAGGGTGACTGCTTGTCCTCCTTCGCGATCACTGCGAGCATCGCCGCCTTTATCTTGCGCGTGGAAATGGTGTCGCCGTCTTGGTTCTGAATCCCTTCGCTAAAAAAGTCCTTTAAGGGCAAGATTCCAAAGGGGGTCTGAACATATTTGCTACTCACCACCCGCGAGACCGTCGAGATGTCAAGCCCCGTCACATTGGCGATGTCCTTGAGAATAAGAGGACGAAGCTTGCGCATATCCCCATCCAACAAATAGTCGTGTTGGTAGTCGACGATGGCCTGCATGACCGACATCAAGGTGCGGTTGCGCTGATTGAGCGCATCGATAAACCACTGCGCCGCGTCGATCTTCTGCTTGACAAAGTGCGCCGCCTCGCGCTCCGAAGCAGAAGAGTGCTTGCGCCGCGCTGCATAATCTTGCAACATCCGCCGATACTCGGCACTGATGTGAAGCTCGGGCATGTTTTCGCCGTGGAGCGAGAGCATGAGCTCGCCCGTACGTTCGTCAATCCCGAGGATGAAGTCGGGGATGATGGTCTGCGCGTCGTTGAGATGTCCCGAGTCCCCCATGTCGCCGGGCTTAGGGTTGAGCTTTGAGATGTAGTCGAGCGCAGCACGTAAAGACTCGGGCGAGAGGTGCAATTCCTCTTGGATGCGCTGATAGTGCTTTTGCACAAAACGTTGATAACACTGCGCGAGGATGTGGCGTGCGTTGGTCGCGACCTCGCTGTTTTGCCCGCGCAACTGTAACAAGAGACACTCCTGGAGCGACTGTGCGCCAATCCCTGCGGGCTCGAGCTCTTGGACGCGGCGGAGGGCACTCTCTAGGGCACGCAAGGGGACGTCGTCACCCTGAAGGAGCAACAGATCGTCGCGCAGCGCGGCTAGAGGACGGCGGAGGTAGCCGTCGGCGTCTAGGTTGCCGATGATATACTCGGCCAGACGCCGCTCGTCATCGCTAATCCGTAAATAACCCAATTGCTCTAAAAGCTGGTCGCGAAAGGTCACGGCATTGACCAGCGGCGTTTCATACTCTTCGGTGTCACTCCCACCGTATGCAGGCTCGCGGTAAGCTAGGTCAAACTCGTCGTCAGGGAGGTAGTCATCGACCGAAAACTCATCTTCCCCGCCGCTGAGCGAGACCTCTTGCTCTTCGGGGTGTTCGTCGCCATAGTCCGTCGGCGCGGTCTCTTCACCCACCTCCACGCTCTCGCCCCCCCCCTCTTCTAGCGTGGGGTTCTCTTCAAGCTCTTTCTTGATGCGTTGCTCCAACTGCACCAGCGGGATCTCTAATAGCCGCACCACCTGGATTTGTTGCGGCGAGAGGCGCTGTTGCAATTTCTGCTGCAACGACTGTGATACTTTTGCCATAAGCGACTACCCTAACTCTCCTAACGCTAGTAAAGGTAGGTATTTCTAGCGAAATAACATGGTCGCCTAAGAGCTTTTCACTAATTTTGCGCCGTCAATTGAAACAGACTCTTCGTGTTGAAGAAAAGCGTAAGTAGAAAATGCGTGATTGTGACCAACTCCCCATCGCCCTCCTCAAGCAGGAGGTACTTCCCGCCTGTGGCTGTACCGAACCCATCGCCGTGGCTCTTGCCGTAGCCTACGCGCGTGAGCTCCTTGACGCCCCCGTGGCGCGCATCGAGGTGAAGACCAGCGCCAATATCTACAAAAATGGTATGGGGGTCGGAATCCCCGGCACCGGACGCACTGGGCTCGTGATCGCAGCGGCACTCGGAGCGGTCGAGGGGCACTCGCGCGACGAACTGAACCTTTTGAAAGATGTTAACGACACCTCAGTCACACGCGCCCTCGCGCTCATGGAGGCAGGCAAGGTGCAGGTCTCAGTGGCTGAGGGGGTCGAAAAGCTCTTCGTCTTAGCCACCGTATTCACAGAAGACGACGCCCATTCGGCCTCCTGCACCATCAGTGGTTCTCACACGCACGTAGCAAGCCGCATGAAGGATGGTTATGAGATGGAAAACCGCGGGTGTGGCGCAACACAGAACCCAAACGAACCCGCTTGTGGGGCACAACCCACGACGACGCTCGACGGGAAGATGCTCTCGGTGGCGCAGATTGTGGAGTTTGCCAATACCGTAGCCTTCGACGACATTGCCTTCATCCTCGAGGCCGAGAAGCTGAACATGTATATCTCACGGGCGGGAGTAGAGAAGCGTCACGGGCTGGGGGTCGGTTATTCCCTGATGCAGAAAATCGAAGAAAAGAAACTCGGTGACGACATCATTACCCGCTCGATGGCAATGACGGCAGCCGCCTCAGATGCGCGCATGGCAGGCGCAACGCTCCCCGTGATGAGTAACTCGGGGAGCGGTAACCAAGGGATTACGGCCACAGTGCCCGTCTGTGTTGCGGCAAAACAGCTCGGTAAGAGTGATGAGGAGTTGGCGCGTGCGCTCGCCTTAGCACATCTTGTGGCGATTCACATCAAGGGGTACTTGGGGCGTCTTTCCGCCCTGTGTGGCTGTGTTGTAGCCTCGTCGGGGGCAGGCTGTGGTGTGGCTTATCTCATGGGGGGCGGTCGCAAGGAGGTTGAGGCGACGATTAAGAACATGCTGGGGAATATGACCGGCATGCTCTGTGATGGGGCAAAGGAGGGGTGTGCACTGAAGGTCGCGGCAGGGGTCAATGCGGCGGTGACGGCGGCGCTCCTTGCCATCGATGGTCATTGCATTTCGTCAAACGACGGGATCATCGAGGAGGACATTGAGCGGACGATCGCCAACGTCGGTCGCATTGGCGCGGAGGGGATGCAAGAGACTGACCGGATGGTGCTCGACATCATGACCCACAAGGTGTGTAACTAGATCCAGAGTGCACAGCATTACACCGCCTTCCTAATTTTCCAAATACTCGAATGGCTTTTGTACGGACGCACATCGTGTGCGTCCGTTTTTTTTCACCTTTCGTAACTCGGCACAACGTGCCGCGCCTGATTATCTCTTATTCGCTCGTCGCCCGCACGGGCCGCGCGCCCTTAGCGCCGCTTGTCGCCCGCACGGGCCGTCCGCCCTTAGCGCCGCCGTTCGCGTCGGACTGTCATTTTGACACATTTCGTCTGCGTGGCGCGACGCTTGCTTATATAGCTAGCGTAACCGACAAGGCTACAGAAAGGGAAATAAACAATGAACGAACTTTTTGAGAAACTTACCGAGCGCGCGCAAGACTCCGTCAACCGAGGCGGGATGTATGCGAAGGAGTTCGGACAGCAAGCGGTGACGCCAGCACACCTCCTGCTCGGGGTCTTAGAACAAAACGAACAGCTGGTCTCCTTCATCTTCCAGAAACTCGGGGCGCGTGCAGATACCATCCGTGAGGCGGCGCTCACGATTGCTAAAAACCAAACCAAGGTCTCGGGCGGCGAGCTCTACATGAGCTCTGACGCACAAGACGTATTACAGAAAGCCCTCGAGGAGGCGAAAAAGATGGGCGACACCTACGTCTCTATCGAGCACCTATTGCTTGCCCTCTGCAACGCCAAGGGCGAGGTGGGCGACATCTTCCAACACGCCGGCATCAAGGAGGCGGCGCTCCGTGAGGCTATCGTTGCCATCCGAAAGGGCAAGAAGGTCGACAACCCAAGGGCTGAAAATACGTATGAGGCGCTTGCGCGTTACGCCATCGACCTCAATGCACAAGCCGAGGCGGGCAAGTTAGACCCCGTGATCGGGCGTGACGAAGAGATCCGACGGGTGCTTCAGATCCTTTCGCGCCGTACGAAGAATAACCCCATTCTGATCGGCGAACCAGGGGTCGGGAAGACCGCTATCGCCGAGGGTATTGCACACCGGATCGTCCGTGGCGACGTCCCCGATAATTTGTTAGGGAAACGTATCTATTCCCTCGACATGGGGGCGCTCATCGCAGGAGCAAAGTACCAAGGCGAGTTTGAGGAACGTCTTAAGAGTGTGGTCTCTGAGGTGGTAGGCTCGGCGGGCGACATCGTCCTCTTTATCGACGAAATTCATACCCTCGTCGGGGCAGGAAAGGGCGAAGGGGCTATGGACGCCGCCAACATCCTCAAGCCAGCGCTTGCCAGAGGAGAGTTGCGCGCCATCGGGGCGACCACCCTCCAAGAGTATCAGAAATATTTCGAACAAGACAAGGCACTCGAGCGGCGTTTCCAAAAGGTGATGGTCGAAGAA
>CALHZE010000063.1 GCA_938040915.1 uncultured Bacteroidia bacterium
CGCGCCGTGAGCAGCAAGACCATTGGCGCTTAGCATGTCAGGTGAAGGTGCGCGACAATCTTTCGCTCGTTGTACCCGAGTCAGTGCTGGGGATTAAGAAGTGGGAATGTGAGGTGGTCTCCAACAACAATGTGGCTACGTTCATTAAGCAGTTTGTGGTAAAGCTCCCTGATGGCGAGCATCTTAAGTTTCGCTCGGGAGGATATATTCAGATTGACGTACCGGAAATCACGGTCGACTTCAAAGATATTGACGTAGACGAGGTGTTTCGCCCAGATTGGGATAAGTTCGGAATGTGGAACTTGCGGATGGAGAACCCAACGCCCTCGTATCGTGCTTACTCAATGGCCAATCATCCAGCAGAGGATAGTATCATTATGTTGAACGTCCGTATTGCTACGCCTCCGTTTGATCGGGTGAATGGTGGGTTTCAAAAGTTGAATCCTGGGATTTGCTCCAGCTACATCTTCTCTCGCAAACCGGGCGACAAGGTGAATATTGCGGGTCCTTATGGTGAGTTCTTCTTGGTAGAAAACTCTGAGCGGGAAATGATGTTCATCGGTGGGGGAGCTGGGATGGCGCCGATGCGTTCGCATATTTTTCACCTTTTCAAGACGTTGAAGACGGGGCGGAAGGTGACTTTCTGGTATGGGGCGCGTTCGCGTCGCGAGATCTTCTACGAAGAGGACTTTGAAGCTATCGAGCGCGAATTCCCGAACTTTAAGTTTACCATTGCGCTCTCTGATGCACAACCTTCGGATAACTGGACGGGAGCGAAGGGCTTTATTCACCAAGTGATCTATGACCAATACCTTAAGAATCACCAAGCGCCGGAAGACATCGAGTATTACCTCTGTGGACCTCCGCCGATGACGGCTGCCGTCAACAAGATGTTGTATGACCTTGGGGTCGAGTCAGACATGATTCACTACGACAATTTCGGTGGTTAATGGAAAGAAAGAGGGGGGATGTCTCGCAAGGGGCGTCCCCCTTGGTTTTTGTTTTGAGAGCGTGTCGAGACTCTCAGTAAAAAGACGCATCATTAGCCGAATGGTCTTCGTAGGAGCGTTGCTCGCTACACCCTGCGGTATAGTAACGCCCCCTCGTTAGCCCGATGGTCTTTTGTAGGGGTTTAGCGTGCTAAACCCGCAACTTGCGCCAAATGGCACGCCTTTTTTGATTATTTATATTGGTTTGTGTCGCTTTGCAGCGTGGGCGCAGTATGCTACGCCCCTACACGACCCGCCCCCCTGCCGTTTGCGCAGGATAGCTCTTCGCCCGTATGAACCGTGCGCCCTTAGCGTCGCTGTCCGCAGTCAGATTCGCCCGTCCGGCGCTAAGGTCTTTTGACGGATAGTAGAGACTTTGTTATCAATTCGTTTGCGCATCACAACCACATTTTTAACAGCGATAGACTATATTTGTCTAGCACAAGCATACTTATAATCTTTAGAGAATGAAGAAGCTGATAAGGTATACTTTTCTATTGGCGCTAGCCGTGCTCTTTTGTTGCGGCGCAACAGTGCGTGCTGGAAATAAGCCTTTTACTTACCAAATCGAGGTAAATGACCAAGTGCGCAGCAAACTTTTCGTCCCTGTTAAGAGCTCGGGCAAGTGGACGCTCCGTTACAAACTCGTCACAGATGACGACACCAAGTGGACGACTGCCGTGGGCGAGACCGGCAAAACCTTCGAAAAGGATGTCCCCCAAGGGCGCTACCTTGTTGAGGTCTATCCCGAAAACGTTACGGGGCTAGCATTCGGAGACTCTAATGCGCGTTCCACTAGCTTTGAGGTGACCGCGTGGGGCGACGTGCAGTGGCTCGATTTGAGCTGGGCTTTTAGTAGTTGTCAGAAAATGACCCTTGCAGACCATGCCGGCAAGCCCGACCTTTCGCGTGTCACCTCCCTACACCGAATGTTCCTCGGGTGTCTAGAAATGAATAGCGCCTCACTCGCTGACTGGGACGTGAGTCACATTACCGACATGAATGGTCTGTTCGGCCGGACGGTGCTTTTCAACCAAGACCTCAGCCGCTGGGACGTCTCGCACGTGACTGATATGCGCGAAATGTTCAAAGACGCTCGTGCTTTCAACCAACCGCTCGGGGCGTGGACTTTTGCTCAAAATGTCGAGTTTGAAATGCCACCGGCTACGAGCGAAGCCAACTATCAGCTTTCGCTCAATGCATGGGGAGCAAAGAGTACGTCGCCTGTGGGGGTTAAGCTCCGCGTACCGAACCTTTTTTACGGCACGGCAAAGGCGGCTCGTGAGAAACTTGTCAGCGAAAAGAATTGGTATATCGCCGGTGACTTCGAAAAGATGGGGACGCCCCGTGGCAACCGTCCTTTTGTCTTTGAGATTGAGACCAAGGGCGAGACCGAAGATGTCGAGGTGACGCTCCCTCTTATTGGTAAAGATATGGCACTTTCTTACCAAAAAATAGAGGCTAATGCGGTCGTTATGCCCGTGGCGCACCAAAACGGACCCTATACGTTTAAGGCTTCGCCCAAGACTCACTATCTCGTAAAAGTCAATCCGCAGGGGGTTATCACTTTCCAAAATGAGCAGATGATGGGGGCGTCTCTTACGGGTATTTGGCAGTGGGGCGATGTGGCGTGGCTCACTATGGAGCGAGCATTTTACAACGCGGGTAATCTGAAAGAACTCCCCCTCTTTGGTGCACATGGGGAGTCTGAGACGGTGGGCGATGCCCCCGACCTCTCGCTCGTTAAGAGCTGTGCCGAGATGTTTTCCGGCGCTCGGAATGTGAAGGGCGATATCGCAAAGTGGGACGTCTCGGGAGTGGAGGATATGACCAATATGTTCTTCGAAGCGCGTTCCTTTTTTAGCTCGCTTGCCAGCTGGAAGCTTACTGCGTGTCGAAGCATCGGGCTCGAGGCGTGTGGCATGTCGCCTGAAAACTATAGCGAGACGCTTGAGGGGTGGGCATCGCAAATCCCGAATCTACAGATGGGTGTAAAGGTCAATGCGCGAGGGTTGATTTATCAAAAAGGTAATGCATTCGCTGCTCGTAAGCGCCTCATTGATGAAAAGTTATGGGAGTTTAGCGGCGACACCCCGCCGGAATACCTTCGTCTGTCGGTGTACCAAAATCGGGAAGAGTTCTTTGTGGGGGAAAGGGTCTCCATCCAGCTAGGAAAGACGAATAACATAGGGGACAACGAGGTGGTATGGTCGACAGACCCTAATATCCCACTGGAAGAGCAGGGACCCAACGTTCGGACGTTTACTGCTACCACGCCAGGGCGCGTCACTATCAAGGTGAGAGCCGAGGGGAACGGAGCTCACGACGCTGTCGAAGCCGAGGTGACGGTTGTGATACTCCCCAAACCTACTGCCATCAAGGTCTCTTGCCCAGAAGCTGTTATTGATGAGACGCAGAGCACTATTAAAATTGAGAGTAACGTTGAGTATACCTTAACTCCGAAGGTTGAGCCCCTCACCACGATCCCCGACTTACATTGGCGAGTGACTCCAGAAACCGGAGTAACTCAAAAGCAAAACAGTGACGGCACATGGACGCTCCGTGTACCGAAGGCACAGAGTTACCAAATCGTCATCACGTTCCCTTACTACTATGAGCTGGCGAAGAGCTACACGCTTGAGGTGAGTGAGAAGAAGGAGGTGCTTGTAGACGACGTCACCCTCTTTGTGGATGGCATCCCAGAGCAAAAGAGTGCACAACTGACGGCTACGGTCAAAGGGCTCGTCTCTAACACCGTTACGTGGAGCATTGACGAGGCTGGGAAGGCGTTCGTCGACCTCACGCCCGATGGCAAGGTGACGGCTAAGTCGGTGGGTGTGGCTACGGTTACCGCGACCTCCACCGAAGACACCAATATCAAGGGGGCGTGTCAAGTGACGGTTGCGAACCTCACAACGGGGGTGACGATCTCTATGGGGGGTGCACCCGTCGCTGGGGCGATCGAGGCAGTGCAGCATGTGGCT
>CALHZE010000064.1 GCA_938040915.1 uncultured Bacteroidia bacterium
ATTCCGGCCAGCGCAAGCGGCAAGAAGAGCGCCAATCGTTTCAAAATTCGCATGTTTACAAGATATTGAGTTCTACTAGCTTCGGACATAATGGGGCATTTCCCCTTCGGGCAAGATGATCGAGAGCTCGACCAATCCGCACACCTCTCCATTCACTCGCCACGGCGCTTGATAGATCAGCTTTCGGACGCCTTTCTTCTCGATGGTATAGGCGTTAAATGCGCCCTGAAACAGTTGCTCGATGATCGCACGCGAACGCTCGTTGTGGCAGTCGCGCACTTGCTTTCCAATGAGCGCCTTACCGCCCCCCTTGGCGTTCACCTCCGCCGACTTCTGATTCATGTAAACGATCGTGCCCTCGAGATCGGTAATCGTTAGGGCAACAGGGAATTCCTCCCATGCAGCACTTAGGTCAAACATCCTCGGTATAAGGTGTTAGTTTTCTCAAAAGTAAGGAAAAGAATCTAGTTACGCACCACGTCCTTGAGCTTAACCTCGCGGACACGATAACGCTCTTTCAAGCGTTTGAGATTGATGGTGCGTGGGTCTCCGACGATGGTAATCAGTCTTTTACGCGCACCAAACTGGCGCTGGTAGTAAGCATAAAAGTCTTCCCACGAGATGGCGGGAAGTTGCTCGCGTATCATAAGGCGCGGGTCGGCTTCGAAGCCGATGCGTTGCCAAAAGGCGGCATAGTTGGGCAACGACCTAAAGGAGGGAACGGTCTGCGCTAACCGATTGATGATATTGGTCTTACACTCAGGCAAACGCTCAGGGTAGGCGGGCATAGAGTCAATGAGGCGGAGGTAGAGCTCGAGCGCCTCGAGGGTTTTGTCCCCCTGCGTCTCCAACTTTCCTTGGAAAAAGGTGCTAAACTCTCGACGGAAGGGATAGTTGAGATAGCCGTAGGTCGTATAAGCCAACGAGCGGAACTCGCGAATCTCTTGCAATAGCAAGCCACTAAATCCGTCGCTGAGGTAGGAGTTGAGGAGCGTCCGATAGGGTTCTGATTGTGGCGTATAGTCCTCAACCTGCTGGAGGATAGATATCTTAGCCTGAGTAGCCTTTTTATTAGCAAGGAAGAGGATATCGACATTTTCACTCGGTTGCCACACCTCTTTTTGTGGGATCACCGCCTCGCTTTGTACAGGCGGGAGGATGCGCAAACAATCTGCGACGAGCGTATCGGCGGGGCGCCGTCCCACGTAATAGACATTGCACGGATAGGCTAACGCCGCACGGAAGATAGAGTCAAAGCGAGCTGTTGGGGTCGCCTTTAATTCCTTAACGGTGGCACTTTGTCGATAGATGCTCCCCTCGCCGCGACGTGCATACTCTTCGAGGGCTTCTACTTGGAACTCCACCGACTTACGCTGCACCTTCCACGCAGCCTGTACGTTGCGAATCGCGGTCTCTTTCTCCTGTTTTGCTAGGTGTGCGGTGGCGAGGTAACGTTGGAGATAGTCCATTGTCGCCGCATAATTTTCCTCGAGCCCCTCTACGGAGATCGTGAGCGACTTGCTGTCGACGGAGACGGAGAACGACGCGCCGATGTAGCCCAACTGCTCTTTGAAAGTCTGTAGGGTAAGCCCCTCAGGTGCGGCGTTGTCCATCGGGTCGAGATAAGAGCCCTTGTTGGCAAAATCAGGCGGATAGTTGAAATATTGCAACTTGAGCGTGAAGATATCATTCACGGGGTTTGGGGCGGCATACAAGACCCCGCCGCGCGCAAGCGATCGCCGCGCGTAATCTTTCCCTTCGGTGATCGGCGTCCACTCTCCGCGGAGGGAGGGGATGCGGTTTAGACTATCGGCAAAGCTCGATGCGCCTTTAGCCGCCGCGATCACCGGCTTATAGTCGGGCTTAGCGATTTTCGTACCTCCGCCCAAACCCATTTTGTTACGGAAAAGGAGGTAGTTGGGCTGGAAAAGGCGCACCGACAAGGCGACAATGTCCTCGCGTGTAACCGCATTTAGCCGCGCTTTATAATCTAGCACGTCGGGCATGGTTTGTCCCTTCAGACACATTTCACTCCAAGCAGCAAAGCGCAGGGCTGGCGACTCCATATTCTTTTCCCACTCTATGAGCTTAGAGAGCTTGGCAACGGCAAGCGCCGTGTCAGAGAAACGCCCCATCCGGAGGTCATCTATCGCCCACCACACAAAGCGCTCAGCAGTGGAAAAACGCTGCCCCACGATCTTAGGGGCAAAGGTCACGAGCAGACCACTTTGTTCCGCCAAGGGAAGACGGAAGGCAATCGCGGCCATGACCTTGCCCGAAAGAGAGATGCTGTCTAACTTGCCCGTTTCAGCCGAATTGGTCAGGAGGGCGGTAAGTACATCTTCGGTCACCTCGTCTTGAGGAGTCAGCTCGGGATCGCGAAAAGCGAGTGCCCCCGCACGGATCGGGAAGCTACGTACTGAGACCACCTCGCGCCCTTTGAAGGGGGGCTCGTTGACGGGGGTATACTGTGGCAGGGGTTTAGACTTCCACTTGCCGAAATAGTGCTCGATGAGGGGCTTTGCCTGCTCGGGCTCAAAGTTGCCAGAGAGCACCAGCGTCATGTTATTGGGAACATAGTAGGTGTCAAAGAACTCGCGCATCTTGGTAAGCGAGGGGCGCTTTAGGTGCTCGATGGTGCCAATCAGTGGGCGCGAGCCATAAGGATGGTTGGGGTAGAAGGCGGCGAGGAATTGCTCATAGACTCGGCTAATGATATTGTCGACCGCCGCATTTTGCTCCTCATAGACCACCTCGAGCTCGGCTTGGAAGCCGCGAAAGACGGGGCGTTCGAAACGGTGGGCATAGAGCGCCATCCACTTTTCCATTTCCGAGGCCGGAAAGGCGTTGAAATAAATCGTACCGTCCCACGAGGTGGTTGCATTCATGCCCGTCCCGCCGGCTTGTTTCACCAGCTTGTCAAACTCGTTGACAATGACATATTTCGACGCCGCGACCGACTCTGCGTTAATGGCTTTTTGTAGCGAATCGATCGTCTGTTGCGAGGAGGCTCGCCCCAGCTCGTCATAGAGGGAAAAGATCTTGTCTATGTGTGGTTTTTCGGCTGCCCAGTCAGATGTGCCGAGCTCCTCGGTGCCCTTAAAGAGCATGTGTTCTTGGTAATGTGCGAGCCCTGTCGCATCGGGCGACTCGTGCTTTCCCCCGACGTTGACCACCAGCCCCCCGAACACTTTGTCAGCGGCAGGGAAGGGATCGAGGAGGACGCGCATCCCGTTGGGTAGAGTGTAAAGCTCTGGCTGTGCGGCTGGGGCGGCGAGTCCCTGCAGCGAAGCGAGGGCGAGCAAGAGAACTGGGAATGTAGCACACAAACGTTTCATAGACAATCTATTATAAGTCCCCCTCGGGGCGTCAACTCATCTGCGGAGTCGATGGTAAAGATATAAACTTTATGAGTCCTAGCGCGAGGAAGGCGCTAAGGGGGGGCGCGCCGTGTGACATTTTCCATAGATTATCTTTTTTCTACCGGTGGGTTTCGTGACGCCCATCGCGTGCCCCAGCGTACCTCACTCGCTTTCGTCTGTTGGGCAAAATGGTCGCTTTTGGAGGAAGCTGAAAGGGGGACGTACGCTCCGTCAAATGCTCTATTATACCTTCCGTTCCTATACTCAGCGGCGATAGCGTTTATTTTTCCGCATTTCTGGGTATCTTTGCCTAGCAGGGTAATAGACTGTTTATAATCAAAACGATAGACATCATGAACTACACGACACACCGCACCATCCGCGCTTACACGAGTGCGCCCGTTTCGCAAGAGGTGTTAGACAAGCTATTGATGGCGGGCGTGCGAGCTTCCAACACGGGCAACATCCAAAGTTACTCGGTTGTCGTAACACAAGCAGCGGAGATGAAGGCACGTCTTGCGCCACTTCATTTCAACCAACCGATGGTCACGAGTGCGCCGGTGTTGTTAACCTTTTGTGTGGACTACAATCGTCTTGCTGCGTGGAGTGAGGCTCGCGGCACGTCGTGTGGTCATCTGAACCTTATGGGTTTTTACAACGCCACGCTTGACGTGATGCTCTTTGCGCAGAACGTAGCAGTGGCCGCGGAAGACGCGGGGTTAGGGTATTGTTTTCTTGGGACGGTGCTTTACAATCTAGAGGGTGTGATCCGTGAGCTTTCGCTGCCTCGTGGTGTGATGCCGGTATTAACGATGTCGTTGGGGTATCCGTCAGAGACGCCGTCGCTCCGCCCACGTTTGCCATTAGCTGCGGTGGTGCATTATGAGCATTACACGCCTTTTACGCCCGCCGACACAGAGCGTCTGTATGCTGAGCTAGAGAGCGACCCATTTTATCAGGAGCGTGTAAAAGCAGGGGGGTGTCAGAACCTCGCGCAGCTCATTATGGAGAAGGAGTATCCTAGGTCAAATTACGAGCACCTTTCGCGCGAACTCCTCCGTGTCTTGACGTTGCAGGGCTTTGGGTCCTAAGGGCGGACGGCCCGTGCGGGGTCCTACGCGGACGGCGGTGCGGGCGACCAGCGGTCCTAAGGGCGGACGGCCCGTGCGAGCGACCAGCGGGCAAAGGAAGGATCGGGCAGGC
>CALHZE010000065.1 GCA_938040915.1 uncultured Bacteroidia bacterium
TCATCGTGGACGATACGCCAGACGCGATTGTCCTCTCGGCCTTTGACCCGATACGCCGCGAGATTGCGCGCCTCTCTCTCCATCAGTTGGTGCAGGATGGGCGTATCCACCCTCAGCGTATCGAAGAGGTGGTGGCGCGCGTGACCAAGCAGCTCGAGGAAGAGATCCAAGAGACGGGGAAGCGGACTATCATCGACCTCGGCGTGCAGCCCATGCACCCCGAGTTGGTGCGGATGATCGGGCGTATGAAATACCGTTCCTCTTACGGTCAAAACCTTTTGCAACACTCGCGCGAGGTGGCAAACCTCTGTGCGATTATGGCGAGCGAACTTGGGTTGAATGTTAAGCTTGCCAAGCGAGCGGGGCTGCTTCACGACATCGGTAAGGTGCCCGACGAAGAGCCCGATCTCCCACACGCACTCTATGGGATGAAGCTCGCCGAGCAGTATAAGGAGAAGCCCGAGGTTTGTAATGCGATTGGGGCACACCATGACGAAATTGAAATGACGACGCTCATCGCCCCCATTGTGCAGGTATGTGATGCCATTTCTGGGGCACGCCCTGGGGCACGTCGCGAGGTGGTCGAGGCTTATATCAAGCGTCTGAAGAATATGGAGTCATTGGCGCTTTCTTACCCAGGGGTGGAAAAGACATACGCCATCCAAGCAGGGCGTGAGTTGCGCGTCATTGTCGGGAGTGAAAAGATTGACGACAAAGAGTCGCAGCATTTGGCGCTCGATATCGCACGCCGTATCCAAGAGGAGATGACTTATCCGGGGCAGGTAAAGGTCACGGTGATCCGTGAGACGCGTGCGACGGGGATTGCGAAATAGACCCTCCCCTTGGGTTCGGATACCTAAAATAGGATTGACTGGCGGCGTCCGTAGCAGTTACGGATGCCGCCTCTTTTTTATGTGGGGGCACTTACGTTGTCGCCGGCTTCGTTGCGAGGTTGCTGGAGTCATTAGAGGCGGAGTCGAGGCTCGCTGTGTCGAGGCTTGATATAAGAAAATAGCTCTTTGTGCGTTATATCTCATACGTCTATATTTAACCGAACTGAACGCACTATGAAACGCAGCGCAAGTTTCCTCGCGGGGCTGATCTCTATCGCCCTCTTTACCCTTTTCGCCCTTGTGGGGTGTAATCAAACCGAACTACAGCGGATTGCCCAGCTGGAGAGTCGACTCGACTCGCTCCGCGTACAGTCGGCGCAAAAGGACGCGACCATCAATGAGTTTTTCCAGTCGATTGACGAGATAGAAGCGAACCTAAATCTTATCCGCTCCAAAGAACAGCAGATTAACGCTGAGGTGCGTAATAAGCAAGAGGGGGAACTCCCCGAAGACGGGCGCGAGCGCATCGCTAAGGACATCATCGACATCAATCGCATTATGTCTGAGAACCATTCGAAAATGGAGGTTCTTTCTAAAAAGCTCAAGGCGTCGAACCTCAAGGTGGCGCAGTTTGAGAAAATGATTAAGGACTTGCAAGAAAAGATGGAGCAGCGCGACGCGACCATCCAAGACTTGCGAGCGAACCTCGAATTGCTGAACTTCTCAGTAGACTCCCTCTCGATGGAGGTCGCCAACCTCGACTCGGTCAACCAAGACCTGATGGAGCAAGTCGCCGAGCAACACGACCAACTCACGACCGCGTGGTATGCCTTTGGCACGAAGAAAGAGCTCATTGAGAACAAGATTATCTCGCGCGAGGGAGGCTTCCTCGGGATTGGGAAACGCAACGAACTCAAGGATGACTTGACGCTTGACTATTTCACCAAGGTCAATATCGAGGAAACGGTGTCCATCCCGCTCATTGCTTCGAAGAAGGGGGTTGAGTTTGTGACCAAGCACCCCAGCGACTCTTATGAGTTGGAAAAGAACAGCGACGGGGCAGTGGTGAGCCTCCACATTACCAACAAGGAAAAGTTTTGGCGCGGCTCTAAGTACTTGGTGGTCGTAATTAAGTAATTCGCATAGTTTAGAACCCATATTTTTTACTCTCCAAATTACTTTTTGGGGGTCGCAAGGTATGGGGTTTCGCTACCTTTGCCCCGTAAATAGGGAGCAGAGGGGAGGGCGCGGTGTCAGTGGCTCGAG
>CALHZE010000066.1 GCA_938040915.1 uncultured Bacteroidia bacterium
GGGCTGGATGATCCCAAGGTCGCCGTGAATAGCGTCCGCCGCGTGCATAAAGACTGCCGGCGTACCCGTAGAGTTGAACGTAGCCACAATCTTTTGCGCAATGATCGCACTCTTACCAATGCCCGTGCAAATCACGCGCCCCTTAGTGTGTAAGATGAGTTCTACGGCACGCACAAAGTCGTCGTTAAGCCCCGCTTCCAGCGCTGCCACTGCGGCACACTCGGTACGAACCGTATCGCGTGCCAACAAAAGGAGCTCTTCTCTCGCGAGAGGAGCTCCCATAAGACCATCTTTAGTCATATCGCTAGTTTAGGTGTACCCCTTCAAAAACCGTCGAAAGGAGTTCGCGAACATTTTCTACGTATGTGAAATGCATCCCTTCACGATACGCCTCTTTAATTTCGTCAATGTCGCGGAGGTTCTCTTTTGAGAGTAAGATATGCGTCAACCCTGCCCGCTTAGCCGCCAAGATTTTCTCTTTAATCCCCCCCACGGGCAACACTTTACCGCGAAGCGTGACCTCGCCCGTCATGGCAATCCCCCCCATCGGGGCTTTCTTCAAATAAGACGAGACAAGCGACGTTACGATCGTTACCCCCGCCGAGGGACCATCTTTGGGGATCGCGCCCTCCGGTACGTGGATATGTACGTCTCGCTTTTCGAAGTCCTCGAACGGGATACCAAGTTCCCCCCCAAGGCTCTTTACAATCTGAAAAGCGATCGTTGCAGACTCTTTCATAACGTCACCCAACGAGCCCGTCATAGTGAGCTTCCCAGAGCCCGGCGTCAAACTCGACTCGACATAGAGCACCTCACCACCGACCTGCGTCCACGCCATACCGACAGCTACCCCGACCTCGTTAAGGTGCTCAGCATCTTCTCGGTAATAGCGCGGTTTACCCAACCGCTCGCGGATATCGTCAAGGGAGAGCGATACGTTGTACTCCTCCTTCATCGCGATACTCTTCGCTTGCTGGCGCACAAGCTTAGCGATCTGCTGCGAAAGCTTACGGACACCACTCTCTCGCGTGTAATCATCCACGACGACCTGTGTCATCTCCTTAGAGAGTTTGAACTGTGTCGCCTTGACCCCATGGTCTTTCAAGAGTTTGGGGATCAGATGCTTCTCGGCAATAGCCACCTTTTCTTCAACCAAGTAGCCCGACATCTCAATCATCTCCATACGGTCGCGTAGAGGTGCTGGGATGGTCGAAATATCGTTCGCCGTGGTAATGAAAAGCACGTGCGAGAGGTCATAATCTACGTCCAAGTAGTTGTCGTGAAACGTAGAGTTCTGCTCGGGGTCTAACACCTCCAAGAGAGCTGCCGCTGGGTCGCCCACATTGCTCGCCCGTAACTTATCGACCTCATCGAGAATGATAACAGGGTTTGACGAACCAACCTTTCGGAGGGTGCTCAACACACGCCCAGGGAGTGCGCCCACGTATGTGCGCCGGTGACCGCGGATCTCGCTTTCATCGTGCATTCCACCCAGCGAGATGCGCCCATACTTACGCCCGAGCGCCTCAGCAACGGATTGCCCCAACGAGGTCTTCCCCACCCCAGGAGGCCCATAAAGGCAAATAATAGGCGACTTAAGGTCTTTTTTCAACTTCAATACGGCAAGGTACTCTAAGATGCGCTCCTTCACCTGTTCAAGCCCGTAGTGGTCTTTATCTAAAATCCGTTGTGCGCGCGCAAGGTCATAGTTGTCTTTGGTGAGATCACCCCACGGGAGAGCAACAAAGAACTGCAAGTAGGTGAGCTGGAGCGAATAATCGGGCGACATGACGTTCAGACGCGAAAGTTTGGTCACCTCGCGCTGAAAGACCTCCTCAACGTCCTTCCCCCACTTTTTCTTTTTCCCAGCATTGCGAATGCGCTCAACGTCTTCGGCACTATTAGACTCCCCTCCGAGCTCCTCTTGTATAATTTTGGCTTGCTGCTGCAAGATAAACTCGCGTTGCTGTTCGTCGAGCGACTCGCGCGTGCGCTCCTGTATCTCCTGCTTGATCTTTTGGGTCTGTAGCGCTAACTTGATAAACTCCAATAGCCGATACACGCGCTTGAGAAGTGACGGAGTCTCTAAGAGCTCAATCTTACGCTCCACCTCCAGCGGCACATACATCGAAATGAAGTTGATCGTCGCCTCGGGTCCATAATGCTTTAGCCGCTCAAAGAAACCCTCTACATCGTGTCGGCGACGCCGTAAGTGCTCAGAATACTCAAAAGCAGCATCCTTGAGCAAATCTTGCACAACAAGCAACTCCGGCGTCGGGTTATTCAAGTCCTCCTCGGGGATCTCATCATACTTCACGCGATAGTAAGGATCCATCTGCAAGAACTCTCTTATCTTCACTCGACACAACCCCTCGACAAACAAGGTAATAGAGTTAGGGAGCGAAACAGGACGCACCACACGGGCTAACGTACCGATGTCGTAGAGCTCTTTCGGGTAAGGGTGCGTATCGGTTGGGTCACGTTGCGCAACCACGATCACGTAGTTCTGACCTTCACTCAAATCATCCACCAGCTTCTTCGTACGTTCGCGCCCCACGGTAATTGGGGTCAACGTACGAGGAAAAAGGACATTATTTCGTAACTCGATCAAAGGGAGCTCCTCCGGACGAGTCTCGCGCATAGCAGCGACGAAATCAGAGAGTTCGTACTGACCAATTGGGGGCTGAATCGCTTCGTCCTCTAGGATTTCCGGCAAGCTCTTTTCTTCTTCGGGTTTCGTCTTTTCTTTAGACATTTCTCGTCTCCTATAGCTCTCTTTCAGTAGAGGGACATCTTCTACGCCCCTCCATTCAAGAGAACGTTTATTTTACGGTTTGCGTGTGCAATTTACGTGCCGCGTCCTCCATTTCTTGCGAAATTGCGACACCACGCCGCGCCATCACCCGTTTCGCCGTTTCGAGGGCGGTCGTTATGTCATGGGGCTTAAAACCCGCACTCCCCCCCCACGAAAAGGGGGGAATCCACGTACGCGGGAAACCGCCACCAAAGATATTACAAAAAGCACCGATAACCGTCCCCGTGTTGAGCATCGTGTTAATCCCCGTCTTCGAATGGTCACCCATCAGTAAGCCGCAGAATTGTTGCCCCGTCCGCACAAACGTGTTGTCGGGCACTGACCAAACGCGCACCTCGTCGTATGTGTTCTTCAAGTTCGAACAATTGGTATCTGCACCCAAATTACACCACGAGCCGATCACCGAATTGCCCAAAAAACCGTCATGCGCCTTGTTCGAATAGCCTTGAAAGTTCACATTCGCGAGCTCGCCACCGACCTTGCAGTGAGGACCAATGGTCGTTGCTCCGTAGATTTTAGCCCCCATTTTGACGACAGAATGGATGCCTAGGGCAAACGAACCGCGGATATGAGCCCCCTCCATCACTTCGGCTTCTGCGCCGATGTAAATCGGACCTTCGGAAGCATTGAGTGTGCAGTCCCATAGTTTTGCGCCCTCTTCTACAAAAATGGGGTGTTGCCCACAGACACGTACCGACGGATCTAACGCAGCACTCTGCCTCCCTGTCGTGAGGCGATCAAAGTCAAAGGCAATCGCCTTTTCAGCACACGCAAAAATATGCCACGGGCGCGTAACACAGCACATATTCTCTTCTTGCTCGCACACGACTTCCTCGATGTGTGCCATATTGTCACCACGCCTCTCCCCTACCGACGCAGCGCGATATGCCAGAACGACACGTTTTCCCTCGAGTGTGGTTTCAAGCTTCGTGGCAGGCTTGAGATTCTTCACCCTCTCAACAATCTCGGGGGCTGTCAAAAGACCTGCATACAAACGTATCATCCGGAGTAAACACCACGGGGTCACAAGACAACCTGACCTCTTCCCCGAGGGCTAGCTGCCACGAGGCTAACTGGGTAAGAATACCGAAACGCAACTCCCCGATATGCTTAAAATAGGTGAGCGGAAGGAGGTAGTCAGACTGACCGGCGGCACAAAAACCAGAACAGAGATAATACATCGTCAATGCAGCAAAGCAAAACTCAAACAAAGATAGCAAAATGTAGCTAGGTAGCGATCCTACGCGGATCGGCGGGTGGGCGACAAGCGGTTCTACGCAGACGCACACGATAGACGTCCGTAAAAAAACGGCGTTTGGGGATAAAACAACAGCGTCAGATAATCGTGTTTTTCAACGGTGTACGGACGCGACAAAACCGCATAGTAATGGTAGTCAACGGTAACCAAAACAAAAAAGGACGCCGCTTACGCAACGCCCCTTTTATGACAAT
>CALHZE010000067.1 GCA_938040915.1 uncultured Bacteroidia bacterium
CCCCTTAGTCGAGCCGCCACGTCGCCCCGTCCTTGTGATCCTGCACCTCAATCCCCGCCTCCTTGAGCGCATCACGGATGCGGTCTGAGGTCGCATAATCTTTACGTGCCTTGGCATCGGCGCGACACTCGAGTAGGAGACGCATCGCCGTCTCCAGTGCTGCCGTGTGAGAAGCTTCTTGGGTCGCACGCCGTAGCCCCATCACGTCCCCAAGCATCGTTTGAGAGAGCGCTTGAAACTGCGTAAAGTCCTCCTGTGTTAACGAAGCCTCCCCGCGTTGCATACGCCCGATCTGGTGCGCTCCCTCAAAGAGCACAGAGATGGCAATGGGCGTGTTAAGGTCGTCACAAAGCGCAGACCAGCACTTCTCTGCCATTTCCGCCACCGAGAACGTCGACGTCGCCCCTGCGGCTAGATTACCGAGGTCGTCCCACGCCTCCAAGAGCCGCTCCAGCCCTTTGTTGGCCGCTTGCAACGCCTCGTTGCTGAAATCGAGTGTCGAACGATAGTGTGCCTGAAGGATGAAAAAACGCACCGTCATCGGGTCATAAGCACGGTCAAGCGAGGCGTGGTCGCCCGAAAAGAGCTCTTGCAGGGTAATGAAATTCCCTAGCGACTTACCCATCTTTTGCCCGTTGCGAGTGACCATGTTGTTGTGCATCCAATAACGCACGGCAGGCGTACCCTTCGCGGCGACACACTGAGCAATCTCACACTCGTGGTGGGGGAAGATGAGATCCATCCCCCCGCCGTGAATGTCAAATTCCGTCCCGAGGTATTTCATCCCCATCGCCGAGCACTCTAAGTGCCACCCTGGGAAACCCTCGCCCCACGGCGACGGCCACCGCATAATGTGCTGAGGGGTAGCCTTTTTCCAAAGGGCAAAGTCGAGCGGATTCCGTTTAGACTCCTGCCCATCGAGCGTACGCGTATTGGCTAGCATCTCCTCCACGACGCGCCCCGACAAGATGCCGTAATGGTGGTCACGACTATAGCGCTCGATGTCGAAATAGACGTTCCCTTCGCTTTCGTAGGCATAGCCCGCCGCGAGGATCTTCTCCACCAAGGCAATTTGCTCAATGATATGCCCCGAGGCGCTCGGCTCTATACTGGGGCGCAGGACGTTGAGCTCGCCCATCATCTCGTGGTAACGTGCCGTATACTTTTGGGCTATCTCCATAGGCTCGAGCTGCTCGAGTCGTGCGCGTGCCGCTATCTTATCCTCTCCCTCGTCCGCGTCGTGCTGCAGGTGTCCCACATCGGTGATGTTACGCACATAGCGCACCGCATAACCCAGCTTCCCTAGTAGACGGAAGAGCACGTCAAAGGTGATGGCAGAGCGGGCGTGCCCTAAGTGCGGGTCGCCATAGACGGTGGGACCGCAGACATACATCCCCACGTGAGGGGCATGTAGGGGGGTAAAAAGCTCTTTTTGGCGGGAAAGGGTGTTATAGATCTGCAGGTCTCTCATCTGTCTTTGTTTATACTATCGTTTCTCATACAACAAAGTTAAGCATTTCGGTATACGAGCCCCCCCTCTCTCCCAGCGAGATATTTGTAATATTAAGCCGCTGTGTTAAAAAAAGCTAATAAGAAATTTCTTTTGCTATCTTTGTGTTGGGAAACAAATAAAAACGGTGGATGATGTGTCGTCGAATCAGACAGATGATTGCCCTCCTAGCTGTGGGGAGTCTCTTGGTGGCTAGCGTGTTACTTGCGGGGTGTGTTAGGGTGGGAGGCAACGGAAATCGATCTTTTGCAAAAACGAAAGAAGACACTCTCCGTCGCGAGTTCCGCCTACACGTCTATTTTGACAACTCTGCCAGCATGCAAGGCTATGTCAACGGGGGAACCGAGTTCGTAGAGTTTGTCAACGACTATGTCTCTACGATTGCGCGAAAGTTCCGAAAAAAGAAGGGCGATAGCCTACAGCGCCTTACGTGTAGTGGGGTCGAAGTGTTCCTTCTCGACACCGCGGTGCACCCCGTGGCGATTGACTACGAAGAGCTTTCGAGCAAACTCCTTATTCCTAATTCGTTTCAAGCGAAAGAGTCTGAAACGAGCACGATGATTCGCAATCTGCTCGCCCAGCAACGCGAAGATGTCGTGACCCTCTTTTTCACTGATGGGCTCTTTACCTCAAGTCGAGAGAGTGTCGAGCGCATGAGTATCGGGATTAGAACCCAGTTGACACAGTGTTTTGATGCGGGCGAGGTTGACACAAAATTATTGCGCCTTGTCTCTCAATTTGACGGACTCTATTACCCTCCAAAACTTGAGAAGAAGAAAGCGAGGCCAACATATAAAGGTCCGCGCCCCTATTTCTGCTGGGTACTGGGGCATCCGGCAATCATCTCAGAGGTGGCTAGCAATGCGCTTATTGATAAACTCCCCGGAACGAAGAATGGGTATGACGAGGTGGTCGGCTTAAAAACACTCAAACCTGCGTATGCTGTATTGCGCGATCCACGTTGCAAATACAAGAACTCTTCAGAGAAGGGGAAGACAAATTGCGTCATAGACCCCAAGTTGGATTTACAAGAAAATTTTGCTTTTAAGGTGGGCTTTGCTCCTAAAACGCATTTGTTAGACGAGTCATATTTCTTAGACTCTACACATTATGAGGTAACACCGCCCGAGTTTGTGCTCGCGGTAGAGAAAGCTGCCCCCGATTTGCCTTACGACTACGTCCTTACGTTTCGTCTCCGCCCGAATGTGCTTCCTAGCAAAGAGCTTCGTGTCACGCTCAAACGTCCTTCTTTTCAATGGGATGTATTTACTGAGGAGGATGGGACAAAGCAAGTTGCTGGGAAAACGTATGGTCTCAATTACTTCGTCGAGGGCATTGAGAGTGCCTATCGCCAAGAGTATGGAGACGAGCTCGTGAACATGTCGATCATAATCAATAAATAGACGATACTGATGTGGAATTTTTTAAGCAAAGCTTACGAAGTGCTTTTTAGCAAATGGCTCTACTCTGATGCGATGAATCAATATCTGTGTGGTTTTGCTGCCGAAGCCAATGACGACCCCACCTATTTCAACAAGTATGTCTTGTTTTGGCTGATTGCCTTTGTGGTAGGGGGTGTCGTTCTTCCTGGGGTTTATTACAAAATCATTGATCGTGACTCATGGGCTAAGCTCGGCTGGTGGATTCTTTGGGGGCTCGGCGGAAGTTTCTTGGTCTTTATCTCAACTTTTGCCGTCCTTTGGGATCAAGCTTCTTACGTAGGAAGCCCCCTCTACGAATATACACAGCTAGGTGTAGATATGTTTGATTGCCTCGGGGTCAGCTTTGCGCAATTCTTGCTTACGTTGCTCTTTTATATCGGTTTCTCGTTTATTTGGAAGCGCTTCAGCTACAATTGTCGCTACATCCCTTGTTAACCCACTCTCAGTAACAGACAATGTCGAAACTTTATTTGTTTGCGATTGGCGGCTCGGGGAGTCGCGTCGTGCGCTCCCTCGTGATGCTCATGAGTGCTGGGGTAGAGTTGAACGCCACCAAGATAAAATTGATGATTATCGACCCTGATCGCGGGGGAGGTAATGTGAGGGAAGTGCTCAATATTTTGAGCGCTTACAAGACAGTGAATAGAGATTTGGTAAACCAACCAAACGATTTCCAAAATCGCTTTTGTTATATCCCTATAGAGCCCATGATTCCTAGTAACTTTTATGTTACAGGCGTAGACGAGCTCGACAGCAAGCGTCGCGATGCTGGTGAGGGCGAAGACCGTGAAAAGGAGATTAGGGTGGCATTTAACGAAGCGGGGATGAACGAAGAGAATAAAGCGCTATTCCAAGCTTTGTATGCTGACGACGAACGCGGCAACGACGTCAAAAACGGCTCACTTGGGAGGCAGCATGTGGGGGCTCTCGGCATTACAAAGCTTCTTGATTCGGTGGGCTTCCGCGCAGCATTTGCAGACTTTGCTGAGGGTGATCGCATTTTCATCGTCTCCTCTATCTTTGGAGGCACTGGCGCAAGCGGTTTCCCGATGCTACTCAGGAAGTTGGTGGGTGGGGTTGATAATAGTTTGCAAAATAAGGAAAGTCTTATCTATGCACAAAAAGGGGCTATAATCCTATTCCCTTATTTTCAAGTAGCAGAGGAAAAGAACAGCCCGATAGATGGACAACTATTTACCCAAAAGAAAATTACGACCCTAGAGTATTACCAAAAGAACCTCCAGGGGTTGGCAAGGCTCTATTATCTTTCTGACAGAGACCATCAGCCCCAGTATAATCATTCGCTCGGAGGGGAAAAACAGAAAAATCCGGCGCATCTGGTGGAGTTCTTAGCTGCTACGGCGGTGATCGACTTTATGGAGATGGCAGATCGCACCGGCGAGACGCAATATATGGAGTATCGGATGGGGAGATACATCGAACGCAGGGTAACCTTCGATGATTTGGCGTCAATCACTCGAAATCTTGTCCGAAAACCGATGACACAGTTCCTGTTGATGGTGCGCTATATCCAATTGGATGCATTCAATAGCGACACGGCATGGTATAGAGACTTAGGGTCTTTTTTTAGGGAAGACGCTTACAGAGAGGGGCTAGAGCTCTTGAAAAATTTTTATATCTTGTGGTTGGAGGATCTCAGAGGCAGCCTTGAGCAAACTTCGCGTTCGTTTGCTCCTTTTATCCTTGAGCCACCAGCAGAAGAACCATTTAAGTTTTTCCCAGAAACGAGTAATGCCAATCTCGAAGCCTTTAGGACGACACTAAACAAGATTGTGCAGAAAGTGAAAAAAAATGGGCAGTCGAACGTGATCTCTTTTATGGAGTTGTTTTGGCGTGCTACGCGTAAGATGGTAGAAGGGGAGAGCGCCCCCAAGTTTCATTTTTAGTAGAAAAAGTAAACCGGAGAGTAGAGGATGGGATTTTTATTTAAAAAGACCAAGAAGGAAAGTGCGCTAAATGTGAATGAGGTGCGATCTACGGTGATGACCGAACGCACAGATGAGAATCAACCCGCAATTCCGGAAGGTTGGGGAGTGAGCGAGCAGTATGGAGATCTTGTAATTAAAGACCTTAAGCGGCGGCAATTGACCCCAAAAAAACTGACAAAGTTAGCCTCAACCCCGACGCTATTTAATCGCTTGACACTTACAGATATGGCGTTTAAGTATGTCGTGGATCAGGTAGATGAGCAAAAGGCAGACGATGACCCAAGGAGTGTGCTTGATGGGCAGACTGTTTACCACAAGCTTATCTCGGAGTCTCTAGACGTGGGGGAACTCTTTTTTTACCAAGGTCGACATCAAGACGAGCTCAAGCTCATTGAGTGGAATCGAGAAAAAGATCTAAAGGCGCTTATTGAGGCGGCGGATAAGGATAAGAGCCGTTATTTCGGCAAAGCGCTGGACCTTTTCTTAACCCCGCTCCCCGAGGTCCAAATAGACTCGAACGGAAAACCTTATGTAAAAGACGGAGAACCGAACTACGGCGCATTGGCGCTTACCGACATCTCTAAGATTTACCTCCTCAATTGCCCTAGGGTTGCATACGATGCGGGGTTAAAGATCCTAGGCGGCACATCCCCCTACACCCTGTTCTTTGCGGCAGATTGCAATAAGAATAACACAAATTTTCTCCACGGAAAGCGTCGTCTATTTGACGAAAAGCCTGTCCCCCTTTTCCGTCGTCATGACGAGCGTTATCTTAAGTTCTGGTTTGCCTTAAAACAGAATTGGATCGACTTGACTAACGATCTAGATAATGAAGGAAAAACCATCTCCTTCGAACAGCGATTCCCCACCCTGTCGGAGTATTTGAGCTTGACCTACAAGGCTCTAGAACACGAGGATAAAGCATTGGCAGACTTACTCGCCAATACGCAACAAGAAGAGTTGAAGAGATATTGGGCGCAGACGCTACGTCCTCTTTCGGTGGGGGAGGTCGATGTGAGTCCCTTCGAAAAGCCGCACTTAACGCTAAGAAAGAGCCCAGAAATTTCCCCCGAGGCGAGCCACTTTAAGATTCGTCCCTCACGTGCCGATGTCGCGAATGCTGCTCGTCTACCCCTAGTTTTACCGGTGGACAATAAGCGACGATACACAGGGTTGCGTTACACGAGCGATTATTTTAACGAGGAGCTTCCTGTGCCCGAATCTACGCCTATCGCCTTAGACGCACGCCAATTGCCGGGTGAAGCGACAGTGTATCCCTATCTTACCGAGGAAGACTTCCTTTATGATAAGATGCTCGTGAGTGCATTTAAGCCTGTTGAGTCTGATAGCAAGTTTTTTTATGGCAATGAGTACAATTATAAAGGAGACTACTCGGTACTCCTCCCTATCAAGCCACTCTATTTCAATTACTTTACGGTAGAAGACTTAAGACGCTATCTTACCGTGCATGTAGATCAGCGGGAAGAGGGAAGGCCGCGCGTGACGGTTCGGTTGGAGATCCCGATCCAAGGAGAGCAACAGCAAGACCAGCGAACGATCGAATACGTGCGCACCTATTATGGCGTAGGCGATAGCACCAATAATGAGAAGGCGTTACAGCTCGAGCATTTGGTCGTGGGGGTTTATCCGTTTATCAAATTACCGCCGGAAAATGGATTGAGGACACCCTATCGCGTCATGCTCTCTTACGACAAGCCGCGAGATGGAGCGCTCCCCTTGAGCGCTACTTTCTATGCCTATCGTGATAGGAATGTCTCTTTGGGAGGCGAGGACGTAACGTTCGTCGAGCGCAATAGGCGGCAAACTCTGGATGATAGACTTTACCCTGCAGTTAAGAGTTATGCGGTCGCGCCGTTTGACTATATCGAGGTGGTACTTAACGACAATTATCGAGGGATATTGATTCCCGATTGGGAGACTCTTAACCCACAGCGTACGTTTGAAGTTGCGGTCGATTTCGGAACCTCGAACACTCATGTAGATGGACGGAATATTACAGAGGATCGCTACTTCGGGAGTAGAGCGGAAAAAATTTTAGCTCAGACCCAATTCCAGTTCGTTAGCGATTACGACTTTAAAGCGTTGCCTTACTTGCGAAAGGTTCTAAGATCTGACTTTTTCCCTGAAAAACTGGGAGAAGAGTACAACTACCCCATTCGTACGGTGGTGAATGCAGGCGCGAATGTGGCTTGGGGACCATCTAATATTCCCTTGGCTGAGGTCAATATCCCATTCGCATACGGAGAGTCTAAACTATGTCCTTATGATGAGCCCATACCCGATTTGAAATGGGGGACAGAGCCAAACCGCGCCTTTCAACGCCGCGCCTTCCTTGCCTCGCTGTTATATCAGCTCCGTAATAGGTTGTTGTCGGAGGGAGCGAATATCACGAATACTAAGCTCACGTTTTTCTTTCCCAAAAGTATGCATGGGCAAGATATTGATAGATTGAGAGAGGATTGGAGGGCGCTTTACACAACTTATTTCGGAGAGAATGTGCGAGATAATCTGAAAGAGATGTTGGAGTCTCTCGCGCCATTTTACTATTACTGTCATAATGCCGACACCAACGGTCGTTTCCTCTGTATTGATGTAGGAGGGGAGACCTCCGATGTGGTTTTTGCAAGAGAGCAGGGGAAGCCAGTCTTTGTCACCTCGTTCCGTTTTGCCTCGTCTGCGCTTTATGGTGTGGGGTGTAACCGGAATATGGCTCGCAATGGTTTTGTACGCTTCTTTAGTGAAAAGATCTTGCTGGATGATAATTTTTCCAAGTCGGACAATTTCAAAGAGCTCCGCGAAGTCTTTAATTATCTGATGGAGAAGGGGAATGTGATGGAAATGATGAGCTTCTTCTTCTCGTTGAATAAGAGTACGGGGGGGAGGGTTTGTTTCGAGCAATTGCTGCAAAATAATCCTCAGTTCTTTGCTGTCTATGTGATTTATTTCAGCGCCATCATGTATCACCTCGCGCAGATGCTCAAGGTAGAGAAAGTGCTTGCTGGGGCGGAGGAGAATATTCCACAGTATATTGCCTTTACAGGTAATGGCTCGAAGGCATTTACCGTCATAGACGGTAGCCCCGATCGTGATAGGTTGCGAAAACTCGCGCGAAGTATTTTTGCGTATGTACTAGAAGAGGACGTCGCGAAAGGGAGAACGAAAATGTTCCTCGAAGACAACCCTAAAGAAAAGTTGTGTCGAGGCGGGCTTACGCCCCACGACGAGGTGGACGGGGAGGCGATCTCGAAAGTCTTGTTGGGAGATCGCAAGCTTACTGTGCTCAGTGGAGAGGTGAGGATGCGCTATGATCAACTTTCCTCAGAGCAAAAAGACTCAATTGTAGCGAATGTCAGAGACTTCTATGACATGTTGCTTACGGCAATGAACGGTCGTATTAGCTATGATGGGTTGTTTACAGAACAGTGTCGCGTGACGCTATTCTCTCAATTGACTGAGGAGCAAGAATACGGAGTGTTTGCGCAGAACTTAGAAACCATGATAAATCAGCGTGGTGCTGGAGCTGAGATTAACGAGACGCTTTTCTTCTTCCCCATCATTGGGTCTTTGGGGGCTATTGCCGAGCGCATCGCAAAGGAAGCGAGAAATGATCGATAGGAGCGAGACTACGATGATAACACAGAACTTTACGATCGTCCGCTGGGCGGTGCTCTGTCTGTTAGCCCTTGTGGGGCTAACAGAGCACCTTTACGGGCGACCTAATCCTCCAGAGGGGAAAAAAGGGGAAACGGTAAGTCGGGTAGACTATGACAAAGTGTGCAAAGAACGAGATGATGCTAGAAAGGATCTGAAGGAGCTAAAGGGTGAAAAAGAAAAGCTTAAGGGACAGATTTCCGAAAAAGATAAAGAGATAACACGTCTACGGGGGATAGAGTCTCGATATAACGCTCTTGGTGGTGCTGATGCCGTACAACGTTCGATCGCGGGCAAGGAAGGGAAAATAAGAGCCTTAGAAGATGATAACCAAGCTCTCCAAGACACATTATCAGACGTACGAAAAGACTTGCAGCAGAAAGAAGCGGCGTGGAAGGGAAAATAAGAGCCTTAGAAGATGATAA